>CAZEGE010000005.1:0-64690 GCA_964511765.1 uncultured Anaerolinea sp. | reverse complement strand
CCACATCCATGATCGTATCCTGCTCTTCGCTGATGGAGGCGGCGATGGTGTTCAAACCGACCGGTCCGCCATTATATTTTTCGATGATGGTCTTGAGGACCCGCCGATCGACATCATCCAGGCCGAGAGGATCGACCTGCAATAGATCCAGTGCTTCCTTGGCAACCTTTTCATTGATCAGCCCATCCGCGCGCACTTGAGCATAATCCCGCACACGGCGCAAAAGACGCAATGCAATTCGCGGAGTCCCGCGCGCGCGGTGAGCGACTTCTTCGATCCCGGTTTCATCCGCACCGACCTTCAACATACTTGCGGCACGCCTGACGATCTTTTTAATGGCCTCGATATCGTAATAATCCAAACGATAGACGGCGCCGAACCTGGCCCGCAACGGCGCCGTGACCAAGGCCAGTCTTGTGGTTGCACCCACCACCGTGAAGTGAGGTAATTTCAATCGGATGGAGCGCGCCGAGGGGCCTTTGCCAATCACAATATCCAATGAAAAATCCTCCATGGCAGGGTAAAGCACCTCTTCCACGGCGCGTCCCAGCCGATGGATCTCATCGATAAAGATCACATCCCCCGCGCGCAGATTGGTGAGGATGGCGGCCAGGTCGCCTGCGCGTTCGATGGCAGGTCCCGCTGTCACCTTGACGTTGACTCCCATTTCATTGCCAAGCACATGTGCGAGAGTGGTTTTTCCCAAGCCGGGCGGACCATAGAACAGGACGTGGTCCAATGCTTCGGTGCGATGCTTCGCCGCGTCGATCAAGATGGACAGATTCTCTTTGACCTGATCCTGTCCGATGAGATCATCCAGTTTTTGCGGGCGAAGGGCATTGTCCACGCGGTCATCCGGTTTGGACTCGGGGTCGAGGGGGCGCTGGGTTTTGCTCATGGCAAAGATTATAACAATAAACTGTCTCCCGGCTTTCAGTTAAGCTTGAAGCAGGCGCGTCGTACCTTAATGAACGAGGTTCTTTGATTCGGTGGATGATTCTCATTAATCGGAAAAATACGCCCGCCGCGTGCGAAACCTACTCATATTAAGAAAAAACAGGGATGATCGAAATCATCCCTGTAAAAGATTTGCTCTTCGGCAGCCTGGCAATCCTGATCACAATAAATAAATGTGATTTTAGACCCATGACTTTGCGCCATCAGGTTTCCCTGATTTTGCCTTTCGGCAGTCGGTCGGTCCTGATCAGCAACAGCAGCTGGTTTTAGACGCTCTGACTTTGCGCCGCCGTCTTTTGACGGTTTTGCTTTTTTCGGCAACCCTGGCAATCCTGGCTCAGTTCAGCTTTAGATTCAGGGCTTTGCGCCACCGGGTTTTCCCGGTTTGGCTCTTTATCGGAGCAATCTTATTATTGCATTTATTGTCATTAATTTCAATCACTCAATTGTTCTAAGAATACAGTCTCAACCGTCATGCCCCAGCGCAGGCGGGGATCCGTTCCATTCACACGAATGCGGACCGTGTAAAGAATGTCGCCGCCTTGCAGGGTGTAGGCGTTGCTGATCTCGACCACGGTGCCTTTTAATTGCAGGTCGGGCAGCGCATCCGGATTGATATCTACTTTTTGTCCTTCCACCAGCTTCACAACCTCGAGCTCGGTGATGTCGGTGGTCTTGATGATCCAGGCGCTGAAATCCACAATGCTCACAGCGCGGGTTTCCACACCCACCTGGTCGCCGGCTTTCACGTTTACATCAGCCACCACGCCGGCAAAAGGCGCGGTGAGGATGTAATTTGCAAGTCCATCTTTTGCCGCATTCAAATTGGCCCTGGCCAATGCAAGCTGGTCGGCGTTCGGCCCATCCAGACTGATTTCATATTGATGTTTTGCCTCAGTTTCTGCGGCAAGCGCGGCATCATACGCGGCGCGCAACGTGTCGCGGTCGCGCATCTCTTTTTCAAGATCACGGATGGTCTGGTTCAAATCATCCTGCGCCTGATCAAGATCATCCTTGGCAGCCTTGCGTTTGGAATTATCCTTATCGAGGTCCTTGTATTTATCGAATTTTTCCTGGGCGTCTTTCAGGTCTGTTTTGCGATCCTCGACCTCAGCCTGAAGGTCTTCGATCCGATTTTCAATTGCATCGACATTCAAATCATCCCATTTTTTCTCGGCTTGTCCACGGACGACTTGTGCGTCCAGATAAGCCTGCCAGAGTACGGCGCGCTCACCGCTTTCATTGCGGAGCAGCAGGTCATAGGCGTTCTGTGCGACGAGGAGCTGCGCCTCGGCCGCACCCGCATTTGCGAGGCGCGCGAGCACAGCCCCTTCCCTGACGCTGTCTCCCGCTTTCACCAGGACTTCCTCCACAACCCCGCGCATCTGAAAGGACAGGTTGATGGCGCGAATGGGTTCAAGCCTTCCCTCGGCGACCACTTCATTGGGAGGGATCACTTCGGCAGGCGCAGGGGTTGCCGGTGAAGCATTTCCACATGCCGCCAGAAAGAGCGCCAGGATTGTAATCAATATTATGAAACTTAAGATGTTTTTTTTCATATTTTCCTTCTTCATTTTCGTGATCGTCTTTGCGAAGGGATTCTTTCCGAAGCAATCTCCAACATACCTTGCAGATTACTTCGCCCACTTACCGTTCAAGACTCGTGGGCTCGCAATGACGTGCTATTCATACGCCAATACTTCACGGATGGTCAATCTGGCAGCATTACGCGCAGGCAGAATGGATGCGACCACCGAGAGCACCAATACCAACCCAAACCAGATGGCATATCCCATAAAAGTAAAAATCACCTCGATCGGCGTTTGAAATACCGCCAGACTTACAATCGTGGACAGCAAATATGTAAACGGGATGGATAGGATGATTGCCAGCCCGAATGAGATCGCCCCGATCACGAACCCCTCGCTGATCACAGTCCGCATCACGGCGCGATCATCCGCACCGATGGCACGCGTAATGCCGATCTCGCGCGTGCGTTCCAGCACATTCATGCCCATTGTGCCTGTCAAACCCATGGCTCCGACCACCGCAGTCAGGATCGCCATGATCAGCAGGAACACGACCAGCGTATCCAAACTCTCCACAGCCGTATCCAGCGAAGCCCGTCCCGCCTGTGCTACGCGCACTTTGAAGCCTCGCTCGCGGAAGAACTTATCCAATTGCTCGGCCTTCGCGTTCTGATAAGACCTGTCATGGCTTTCAGTGATCAAACGGAAGGAATAGGAGCGGTTTGCAAGATCATTCATTTGGGAAATATATTCATAGGGTGCATATGCCAGCACACCTTCGCGGTCGACAAATTTGAAGATGCCCACCACTTCCCAATCTTCCCTGCGTCCATCAATCTTTAAGGTGACATGATCTCCAGGCTTGATATCCGGGAAATAAGCATACGCGGCTTCACTCAACGCCAGTTTTCGCACGTCGTCTGCGCGGATCCAGCGCCCCTTCACAAGCAGCGGCTCGATCAAGACGCTATCCGCAGGCGGGCCAAAGATATTGATGTTCTCCAGCACCTCGCCCTTTGTATCCAATAATTCACCGCTTAAAAACTGCCAGCCTTCCATGCCCACGACGCCGTCCACCTGCATGACCATTTGCTCGATCTCGCTCAATCGATACGGTTTGTCAAAATCAAGCGACACATCGGCCACAAAGTACTTTCCAATCGAACCGATATAATCGTGCAAGGTCGTGCGGACATTGAAGACCGCAATAAAGATCGCGCCGCCCATCGTCAATGTAAAGAGCGTCAATATCAAACGTCCGCGGCGGCGAAAGGTATTTCTCAGGGAAATGATAAATGGACGCGGGAAATGGATTCCGCGCGAGGCGAAGAGTCTCGTAAGCCGAATCATCATCCAGTCAAACCATGAGATGCGGGTCTGCGGCTGGCCGTGAGGCTGGCTCTCGTCCCCGGTCAAATCTCCGCTGAGGGCGCGCAAGACCGTGATCCGCGAGCCGCCAATCACAGGAGAAAGCCCCGCGATGAGCGGAACCAGCAATCCCACCGCAACTTGAATCAACAAAGCGGTTGGCACGATGCGATAACCGAGAATATTGAAATTCAACTCCCTGGAAATGAAGAGCGCCAGCCCATACGCGCCCTGCCCGCCAAGGGGTATGGCAATCAGCAGGGCCAGCGCCGCAAAGCACAGAATCAGCACCAGATACATCTCGAAGACCTGCCGTCTGTGACCGCCGACCAGTTTGATCACCCCAATATGACGCAGATGCTGGTTCAACAAGGCACTTAAAGTGTTGGCAATTAACGAACTGGAGAGTAACACGATCAGGATGCCCAGGGCCATTAAAATACCGAGAATCGCATTAACGGTACTCGCCAATGGATGCTGGTATGTTTCCGAAAAACGGGTGCGAATCACCGGTGTGCCGTTTTTTTCCAGTTTATCTTTTAATCCTGCGCCGATCTCACGGATATGCCGAATATCGTCACCGCCGGTTTCCACGGTGACATAAGCGCGGTTAAATAATTCCGGCTGGCGCAGGTACTGCAAGGTGCTCCTGGTGATGTAGGCATACGGGGCCGCCAAAAAATCACCTGCGCCCATGGCGGTATCCTGCACCACGCCAACCACAGGCATGGTCCTGGTGGAACCATCCTGCAATTGGAATTCAAGCACGTCACCCACCTGCACATCGATATGGGTTAACGCATCGCGTTCAAGCACCACTTCGCGTTTTTTAGGGATGGCTTCCCCTTGCAGCGGCGTCAGCAGGTTAACGGTGTTGGCTTCAAAATCTTCAAAAGCCACCATGTCGAGCGTCGTCCATTTTTCCGCGCCTGCCACACGTACGCGGATGTTAAACACGCGGCGACCCTCAGCATCCAGCACGCCGCGCGAATTTTTAATGGATGTGAGGACATCGTCATTGAAATTCGCGCTACGAAGTTCAACATTGGCCGGCCGATTTGCCGCATATGAAACACTCATGTCATTGGAAATGATCTGATAGGCTCCCGCGATCACGCCAATGGAAAATACGCCCACTGCAATGGAAAACACCACCAGCAGGGTGCGCGCTTTGTTATCCCATAAATCGTGAAAAACCTTAATCCATCTCGGCCTCATAACTGCCTTTCCATGTTTCAGCCAATAGCAAAACGTCTAGCCAATTTGGCGGTTGGTGCAACGATATAAATCAATAAATATAAAATTGGGCCTTTAGCGACTTCTATAATCAGCTGCGAAACGCGATCCCAATCGCTTCTGTACGATCTTCCCCAGCGCTTCGGAAGTGACCGGCGATTCATTCATCACGCGCACGAAATCAGCCCGCGGCAAAGCCAGCACTTCCACAGGCTGGCTGCCCGCCCGCACATTCGCAATGGACTTGCCGCCGCGCAATAATTCCATTTCACCGAAGAATTCGTTCTCACTCAAATGCGAAACGATGTGATCTTTTTTCTTCTCCAGCAGAACAACTTCCACTTCACCTTTGCGGATCATGAAGAAGTAATCGACATGCTGATCGCGAGGGATGATGGTCTCATGAGGCTGGTAAACACGTTTTTCAACCAATTTCGTGAATTCCAGCATGTGACGATGCCTTAACTGCGGCAGGGCCCGGGCAATGGTTTCATCGATTAACTCGCCATCGGAGATGATGATATTGCGATGGGTGCGCGAGGTTAAGGATGGGTCATGAGTCACCATCACGATGGTCTTGCCCTGGGAAACAAAGCTTTCAAATAACTGGATGATCGTATCTGCGGAACGGGTATCCAGATTACCCGTTGGCTCGTCTGCCACAAGCAGGGGCGGGTCACAAGCCATGGCACGTGCAATTGCTGCAAGCTGCTGCTGGCCTGTGGAAACCAGTACGGGTAATTTATTGGCAGATTTTTCCAGGCCCACCAGCTTCAGCAATTCCATGGCTCGTTCAGGACGTTCATCGAAATCATACATATCCGCATAATCCATTGGGAGCATCACGTTTTCGAGCAGCGTGAGCATGGGCAATAACTGGAAGAATTGGAAGACGATCCCCAAATTCCTGCCGCGCCATTTCGAGCGCTGGCTTTCGGTAAAATTTGTATAAATATCCATGCCATTCACGACCGCCTGACCGTCACTGGGATGGTCAATGCCTGTCACCATGTTCAGCAAGGTGGATTTTCCGCTTCCGGATTTTCCAACAATGGAAACGAATTCGCCCTGCTTGATTTTCAAGTCCACACCTTTAAGGACGGTGAACTCGCCTGCCGCATTGGAGAAGCGTTTGACAACGCCATGCAACTGGATCATGGCGCCAGGTTCGGATGATGCATTTCGGACAGCCTCAGGCTTGCCCTGAGCCGAGTCGAAAGGTGTCGGCTTGGAAGGAAGCGCTTTCATTTCCTGCGCCTCCGCACGGTTTTGTCAGCTTTTGATTCAGGTCCCTTATCTTCATTTTCCAATTCCCCATCTGTGATTCTTATATTTCGCGAGAAACGACCCGCCAGGCTTGAATCATGCGTAACCATGATAATGGTCTTTCCCTGTTCGGAAACCAGATGTTCGAAGACCTCGAAGATGTGATCGGCGGTAATGGAATCAAGGCTGCCCGTCGGCTCATCCGCAACCAGGATGGATGGATCATTGGCAAGCGCGCGCGCAATCGCAACCCGCTGCTGCTGTCCGCCGGAAATGAAGGCGGGTAATTTGTTTGCATGTTCTTCCAGCTCAACAAGCTGCAGCAACTGCATGGCGCGGTCCCTGGACTCACGCGGTTTGAAATTGTCTGAGAGGTCCATCGGGAGGGTGATGTTTTCGATCAACGTGAGCATGGGCAAGAGTTGAAATGACTGATAGACCACGCCCATCCTCCTGCCGCGCCATCGCGCACGATCATCTTCGCTCATGGCATGCACAGAAATATTTCCACCGTCATCATGCACGATTACTTCACCGTCGGTGAGCTGATCCACGCCATTGACCATGTTCAACAAAGTTGATTTGCCTGCGCCCGATTTTCCAACAATACCGAGAAACTCACCTGCATTGACCCGGAGGTTGACGTTCTTTAACGCAGCGAAATCCCCCGCCGCAGTCGAATATGTTTTTGATACATTCTTTAATTCAATTAGTATATTATCCATAATATTCAACTTGATTTTACCGCGATTGTGCAATTTGTTGCAAAAAGGCAGGTTTGCAAACGGGGTTTCCCACTGTGAGTCGAAATCACAACGTCCGCATTAAGCGGGTAAAATAGAATTCTATGGATGAAATTGCGCTCATCAACGCAGCTCAAAAGGGCGATCTTGATTCCTTTAATAGCCTGATATTGCATTATCAGGATTCCGTTTTCAATACCGCCCTGCGCATTCTCGGAGACGAAGACCTTGCACAGGACGCCGCACAGGAGACCTTCATCTCGGCCTTCCGGGGTATTTTATCTTTTCGCGGCGGCTCGTTCAAAGCATGGATCACGCGTACCGTCATCAACGCCTGCTATGATGAATTGCGCCGCCAAAAACGGCGGCCCACCACCCCGCTTGAACCTGAAACCAGGGATGGCGAGGAAATGGATTCTCCCAAATGGCTGGCCGATCCCAATATGACCCCCGCTGAAAAATCTGAGGCCGACGAACTCGAGCATGCCATCCAACACTGCCTCGAGACCCTTCCCACAAATTTCCGCACCGTGGTTGTGCTGGCCGATATTCAAGGCCTGGATTACAGCGAAGTCGCTGCAGCAGCCCGCGTTCCGCTTGGCACCATCAAGAGCCGCCTGGCGCGCGCACGGCTTCGCCTGCGTGAATGCCTGCGCGGCTTCGAGGAACTTTTACCCGCTTCATTTCGTCTGAAAGAGGAAAGTACCTCATGAAAAATTTCCGCGAAATCGAACTGCTCTCATCTTATTTGGATGAACAGCTCAATCCATCTGAAGCAGCGCGACTGGAAGCCCGCCTCCCTTCGGACCCTGAACTTGTTTCTGTTTTAAATGACCTTCGCGCCGCCCGGGACATTCTCCGCAAACTGCCCGCCCGCAAAACACCGCGCAATTTTGTATTGACCCGCAAAATGGTCGGGCTAAAACCTCCTTTACCGCGCAGCTATCCAATCTTTCGTTTTTCAACCGCCCTGGCGACCACCCTGCTTGCAATTTCATTTGCAGCCAATTTACTGACGCCGCAAATCAGATTCGCCGCATCAGCGCCTCAAGCAGTGTATGGATTTGGCGGCGGCGGCTGTGAAGAACCATGTGGTGGAGATACTGCTGCTGCTGAAGCGCCCGCCACAGAGGCGCCATTATTGGAAATGGCTCCGGCACCCTCCACAGATAATGCCACTACCCGTGAGGGAGAACCACCTGCCGATGCAATGCAAATGCCCAAGGAGGCGGAGCCTGAATCGATGGTAGCGGCGCAGCCCCCAGCCCGGAATGAAGCGTTTGTTCCACTCCTATGGCAGATCGTTTTGCTGGTCATCATCCTATTGAGCAGCCTGCTGATGTGGATCATGCGGCTATCCGCTTTGCGTAAGTGGCGATGAGGCCTTGAGTTTCAATGGCCCACGATGATTTTATAAAATTCTGTCCGTGCTGCGGCACACAGGTTACGCACCAGGAGAAGTTCGGCAAGGTGCGCCCGGTTTGCCCGCAATGTCATTGGATCCACTTTCAAGATCCAAAAGTAGCCGCGGCTGTTCTGATTGAAGATGATGGCCGCGTGCTGCTTGTGCGCCGCCTCAACGAACCCTTTCGCGGATTGTGGACTTTGCCCGCCGGCTTCGTGAACGGCGGCGAAGACCCTGCCAGGGCCGCCGAACGTGAATGTCTGGAGGAAACTGGTTTGAGCGTGCATGTGAAGCGGGTTTTGGAGATCATCGCTGGCCGTGAGCATGAGCGCGGCGCAGACTTCATCATTGTCTATCAGGCTGAGGTCATCAATGGGGACCTGGCCCCTGCTGATGATGCCGATGCAGTGGAATGGTTTGACCGAAACCAATTACCGCCGCTGGCTTTCAAAGCCACACAAAAAGTTTTATTGAAATAAAAAAAACCTCAGAATTCACTATTCCAATGTCTTTTTATCATACAAGTTAAGTCCCTTCCACTTTATTATTTTTTGAAGTATCCTTGCTGAAAGTTTGCCAAACAGAATAGGAGAATAATATGAAATCACAATATCGTATGATCTTCGCTTTTATTGCCTTATTATTGGCGGTAAGCCTGGCTTGCAGCGGCGGTGCGACTCCTGCGCCCACTTCTGTTCCTACCAGCCCACCTCCTCCCACCAGCGTGCCTATCATACAACCCACGCAGGAACTTCAGCAACAACCACCGCCATCGATCCAAAATCAACAGTTCTTTACGGAAGAGTTTGATGCTCCCCTTTCCGATGCCTGGTCCATTCTCACAGTCACTGATTCGGACAAGGCAGATCCAGAGAAGGTAGTCGTTGAACCCAAAAACGGGAAACTCGTCTGGGATTTCGAAAGCGAATATGTGTATTACTACCTGTTTTATCAAGGCTTCTCCTATACCGATGTAAAGGTGGAAGTCCGCGCCGATAACCGCGGGAAGAACAAAAACAACGTCAGCCTGATCTGTCACTATGATCCAGAAGTCGGTTGGTACGAGTTCAATATCACCAACGGTGGTTTGTACAATATTTACTATGCTGAAGTAGATTCAGATGGCAGAATTGGATACAACCTCATCGCAAATGGCGGATCCAACGAAATCAAACAGGGCAAGGACATCAACGAATACTCCATCACCTGTTCTGGAAACAAACTCTCTTTGACCATTAACGGCAAGGAAGTAAACGCTGTCACCGAGAAGAAATTCTCTTTACGCGAAGGCGGAGTCGGGATGTCCGTATCTGCCTTCAACGTGTTGCCGATCCAGATCGAAATGGACTGGTTTAAAGTCAGTCAACCGTAGCTCGTAGAAAACGGGTCTTATTAAAAACATCCAAAGCACAGGATGCTTTGGATGTTTTTAATTTGTTTCATGCCCCTCAAAGGATTCTTCCTTCGATAGTTTTGTTTATATACACTCACATATTTTTGGTGCTACAATAAATTTATGAACGCGCTTGACCTTCGTCCTTCCCCAATAGCAGGCACATGGTACGAAGGGACGCCAAAATCCCTTGCCGCCCGCGTGGACGGGTACCTTGCGGATGCAAAACTCCCGGAAATCAAAGGACAAATCATCGGCGTCATCGCACCCCATGCCGGACATAAATATTCCGGCCGTGTCGCCGCGCATGCCTTCGCCGCGCTGCGCGGACTCAACCCCGACCTGGTTGCCATCCTCTCTCCTTATCACAACTACTCAGCTCATGCACTCATCACCACCAGCCACCAGGCCTATGCCACGCCGCTTGGCAATATTGAAGTGGATCGACCCGCGCTGGCAGAGTTGCAAGAAAATCTCGATATCCCCATCACGCCCATTCCAAACGACAAGGAACATTCGCTCGAAATCGAACTCCCCTTTTTGCAGCGCGTCCTCAAACGCAATTTCAAACTTCTACCGATCATGGTTCGCGCACAGGAAGAGCAGGCTGCCAAAAAACTTGGGAATGCCCTGGCCAGGACCCTTAAAAAGAAGAACGCCATCATTGTTGCCTCCACGGACCTCTCCCATTTTTATGACCAGCAAACTGCCAATCTCTTCGACCATGAAATGCTGAAGTGCTTCGAATCATTCGATCCCCATTTCATCTTCGAAGCCGAATTCAGCGGCAAGGGTTTTGCCTGCGGGCATGTCGCAGTTGCATCAGTGTTGTGGGCAGCCCAACAACTCGGCGCAGACAAAGTCCAGATCTTAAATTACGCCACCTCAGGCGATGTCACAAAAGATTATTCATCTGTCGTTGGTTACGGCGCGGCGGCCATCCTGAAAACGATATAATCAACTCATGTTCGCCCGCCTCGCCGTTAACATCCCCGCCATCTCAGGCATCTTCGATTATTTGGTCCCTGCCGAACTCGTCCCGCAAATCCGGACGGGCTGTCTGGTCATTGCGCCGTTTGGCAATCAGACGGTGCAGGGCATCGTCCTTGAATTGACCGACTCTTCCTCCATACAGAATCCCAAAGCGATCATCGACCTGCTTGACCCTGCCCCGGTTCTGACTCCGCCTCAAATTGCCCTTGCGGTCCTGTTGGCAAACTCTACGCTGAATCCGCTCGCCTCCATCGTGGGACTGATGATTCCCACCGGTCTATCTCAACAAGCAGATGTATCTTATGAATTACGAAATACGGATTACGCAGACAAGACTTCAAAGATCACATCACGCCTGGTTACATTACTTCGCGAACGCGGGACGTTACGCGGACGTCAAATCGATTCCCACTTTGCCAAAGTGGATTGGCGCAAGACAGCCAATATGCTGGTTAAGAAAGGCGTGCTCTCGACGAAGAACGTCCTGCCGCCGCCTCGGGTGAGACCAAAGTACATTCGCGTCGCTCAACTGTCAGTTAAGCCCGAAGCGGCTGAAGCAGAAATGGGCTCGCTCGGCTCCACTAAGCAGACTGTGGCGCGTCGTCAGGCCGCATTGCGCTTCCTGATCCAGCAGCCTGATGCGATCAATCTTTCATGGGTTTATGCTGAGACAGGCTGTAATCTCTCCGATTTGCAGGAACTCGAAGAACGCGGATTGATCCGATTATTTGAGAACGAGATTTTTCGAGACCCGCTGGGAAAACTGGATCATAGAGGCAAGGAGAATGCCACGCAGATCATCCTTACCATTGAACAGGAATCTGCTCTCACACAAATTAATAATGCTCTTTCCAGTCATCCGACTGCTAACCTCCAATATCTTTTATACGGGGTTACAGGCTCAGGTAAAACTGAAATTTATTTACGCGCCGCAGAAGAGGCGATCCAAAGCGGCAGACAGGTCATTATTTTGGTGCCTGAAATTGCGCTCACACCCCAAACGGTGCGCCGGTTTTTATCACGCTTTCCCGGGCAGGTGGGACTGGTCCATTCAAAATTATCGGAAGGCGAAAGGTACGATACCTGGCGGCGCGCGCGTTCTGGAAAATTAAATATCATCATCGGCGCGCGCTCTGCCTTGTTTTCGCCTTTGCCAGATATCGGCTTGATCGTGGTGGATGAATGCCACGATGGTTCATATTATCAAGCAGAGCCGCCCTTTTACAACGCAGTGACCGCCGCGCAGGAATATGCGCGTTTGTGCGGCGCAGTCTGCGTGATGGGTTCCGCCACACCGACTGTCGAGCAAAGATATAAGGCAGCCAATCCCCCTCTCCCAATAGGAGGCAGGCCAGAGGTGAGGGTTTTAGAACTGCCCAACCGCGTCACCGATTCGATTCTCCCACCTGTGCAAGTGGTGGATATGCGCGAGGAACTCAAAACGGGTAATCGTGGAATCTTTTCGCGCAGCCTGGCCGAGTCGCTTGCCGAGACAATCTCACGCGGTGAACAAGCCATCATCTTCCTCAACCGCCGAGGCACAGCCACCTACATCTTTTGCCGCGACTGCGGACAAGTGTTGAAATGTCCCAATTGCGAAACGCCGCTGACCTTACATTTGGAGAATAAGGAAAATTTGCTTTGCCATCACTGCGGATACACGCGCAAAAGGCCGGGCAAATGTCCGCAATGCAACAGTGGGCAGATTCGCGAATACGGCCTGGGCAGCGAAAAAGTGGAAGCCGATATCAAGTCCATGTTTCCCCAGGCACGGACCTTGCGCTGGGATTGGGATACCACCCGCCACAAGGATGCACACGAGATCATCCTGACACATTTTGCCAATCACCAGGCCGATGTGTTGGTCGGCACGCAGATGCTCGCCAAAGGTCTCGACCTGCCCCTGGTTACTCTGGTCGGGATTGTGCTGGCAGATGTAGGCTTGAACCTGCCTGATCCCTTTGCGGGCGAAAAAGTTTTCCAAACGCTGACGCAAGTGGCGGGCAGGGCGGGGCGCTCATCGCGCGGCGGCAGGGTTATTTTACAGACTTTCATGCCTGAGCATTACGCCATCCAATTCGCGGCAGGACATGATGTGAATGGATTTTTTAAACGCGAATTGGAGTATCGCAAGCAGCTGGGCTATCCGCCGTTTGCAAGGCTGGCGCGATTGGAATACCGTCACGCGGACAATGTCAAAGCGGAGGCAGAGTCTCAGAAATTGGCAGACAGGCTCAAGGTCAGGATTGAAGCGGAGGGTCGTCGTCAAACAGAATTGATCGGACCGGTCCCATCGTTTTTTTCAAAAGTGGATGGCCTCCATCGCTGGCAAATTATCGTGCGCAGCCCTGATCCCGCTTCCTTATTGAGGGATATGCAATTAAGGGATTGGCGGATTGAAATTGACCCGATCAGTCTGTTGTAGGAGAGATGGAAGAGATCACCGCTCCAGTCCGGTAATTCAGTAATGCGGTTTCCCTTCGCTTTTTTGCTATAATCGAAACACCTTTTACAGGAGAGTGAACAATGCAGAGTTTTTCACGAGGTTGGAATTTTCTCACGCAGGCCTGGAGCATGGCTTTAAAGGATAAGGATCTGCTCAAGCCGTCCCTTTACGCCATGGTCGTGGGAATGATTATTTCGATCATCGGCATCATTCCCATAATCATCACCGCCGTTGCGTTTGGTGGTAGTCAATTTGGACAAATCGTTACGGGCATCCTTGGTCTTATCCTGATGTTCGTTCAATTTGCGGTGACTTATGTTTTCTCTGCCATGACCGTCTATCTTATTTATGGATACCTTACCAAAGGAGACGGCCGCATGGATGAAGCCTGGGCCGTCGTACGCCGCGACTTTGTGGATATCCTCACGCTTGCAGCGGTATCCACTTTGGTGGGCATGCTGCGCAGCATGACACAGAAAAGCAGAAAAAATAATATTTTTGCGAACATCCTGCGGACCGCCCTGAGGGCGGTTGAAGCCCTGTGGACCGAAGCGGCTCTTCTGGTTCTTCCGGCCATGGCAATCGACGACCTAAATCTCAAAGACGGCCTGGCTCGGATTGTGAAGATCACCAGGGAAAACCTTTTGCTGATCGGTATCAGCACAGTGGGCGTACGCTGGGTAACGGGCCTGATCGGTTTTGTATTTACCGCAGTCGGCCTTGTGCTGGCCTTTGTCATCGGCGGCGGCATCGCTTCTGTGGCAGGCAATAGTACCGTCATTTTGGTGGTCGGCATTGCAATCGGCGCTTTGATATTCTTTACCTTCGTTATGGTCGCAAGCCTCTTCGGTTCCTACACCCGCACCGCCTATCACACCTGCCTTTACATATGGGCGCGTGACGTGGAAACGGCCCAGGTGGAGGGACGTTCGACCCAGATTGCGGCTCCCGCTCCGCTCGCAGCTGCTCTGGCGCAATAAAAAAATTTTAGCTGATGTTTTTCCCGTCCTTTCGCAGGCATGACCTTCGAAAGGACGGATGTTCAAACCTCTTAAGGATTAAAACCATGCCGTCTGAACCCCGCCGCGAAATGATCTCCTGGGAAGAATTGGATAAATTGATCGATCATCTTGTTCCCCAATTCCGACGTGAATTCACAGCGATGGTACTGATCACACGCGGAGGCATCGTCCCGGGCGGGTTGCTCGCCGAAGCTACGGGCATCACCCACATCCTCACTGCCGCAGTGGACTTTCCCGCGCAATCCAAAACGGAAAAGTCCAACCTAATGGCATGGCCAAAATTCATCCAATTCCCCGCGGAAGATAAATTACGCGGACGGCCAACATTGATTGTGGATGACGTTTGGGGTTCGGGACGCACGATTACGGCGGTGAAGAACCGTGTGTCTGCGGCGGGCGGATTCCCCGAAACCTGTGTCTTGCATTTCAATCCGTACCGAAATCTATTCGGCAGTGTACGCCCTGATTACTATGCGGCTACCACCGATGCATTTATTGTTTATCCCTGGGAAATTGATCGCGGCGCAGATCGGGTTCTGCTCGATGAGAGATAATCCAAGCCATGAAATCCATTGAAACGAAAATAACACAAAAGATCAAGGTCTTGCGGGGAAATGAATATTTTGACGACCTTATGGATGATATGCTGCAGGAGATCGCAGAGCATATGCACCTGCGCGAATACCAGCGCGGAGACGTGTTGTTCTGGGAAGGCGACCCGTGCGACGGCTTGTATATCGTCGAGCAGGGAAGCGCCAAGATCTTCAGACTCTCCCCTCAGGGACGGCAATATATTGTCCGTATTTTGCAGGAGAGAGATACATTTGGAGAAGTGCCGGCATTCGATGAAGGGACAAATCCTGTCAATGTGGAGGCGCTTGAATCCTGCCGTGTTTGGGTGATCAACAGCCAGAAACTTCATGAACTGGTCATGGCGCACCCTGCGTTTGCGCAAAAGGTACTCGTGAATTTCGGAAAGATGCTGCGCGGCATGGTACAGATGGTGAGTGAGATGGCTTTCTATCAGGTCACACACCGTCTCGCGCGGTTGATCGCCGAACTGCCTCAGGAAAAATCCGCACCACATTGGACGCAGGAACAACTTGCCGCGAGGCTGGGAACCGTGCGGGAAGTTGTGGCAAGGTCATTAAGGGAAATGGAAAGAAGCGGGGCGATCAAAATGGAAGATCGGCGCATTCAAATTGCAGATAAAGGGATATTTAGCCAATGGCTGGATTCGTAAAGTGAGAATCTAAAGAACCGGCCGTGAAGAATTCATATCCAGGGTGTTGGGCCTTGAGCATGGGGGGTTCCGTTTCTGGATACCCCAAGCCTTGAAACCTAATTCTTCAAAATAGCGGTCGATCTCTTCTGGTACTATCCCTTCTTCAAACTCACCAAAGCAGATTTCGGCTTAAAACACGTAATATTCCGCCGTTCCCGTGCGTATTCTGCCAAAAACATGCCGCCTCGTTACAATCTGCAACGAGGCGGAAAATGGGGAACGCACTGTTGAAGGTGAAAATTATTATGGCATCGTGCTGTGACCATCCATGCCAGAGCCGCCCATATCTGCGGCATCTTCCACAGGGACGGTGAGAACCATATCTTCATGATTCTTAAAATGCAGGGTAACGGTGATTTCGTCTCCCACATTCAAGTCTTCCTTCAAGTTGACCAGCATGATATGCATGCCGCCGGGTTTCAATTCCAATTCTTCAGCAGCTGCCAGGGGCAAAGATGGGAGCATGTTCATTTGCATCACGCCATTTGCATCCATTGTACTTTCATGGATCTCCACGGCCTCCGCCACATCCGAAGAAACGCTCAACAGTTCATCATCATTCTTTGTGTGATTATGCAGCTGCATATAAACGGCGCTGTTACCGCCTTTCATGGCCGCACGTGCCCAGTATTCATGCGCCTCAATTTCTGAGATTTCACTGCATGCGCTTAACAACAACACCCCCACCAAAATGAACATTATCATTCTTTTCATATATCTTGTTTTCCTTTGTCTTGTGATTTTCCTGAATTATGCGGCTTATCCGTGTGCATGCATCATTCCATGCAAATGGCGAATGGCCCCTTCCATGTTCACAAGGCTGCCGCCAAATCCCTTTTGAAATTTTTCCGCTTCCTGTCTTGAGCCAAAACTCAAAATGCTGGGCACACAACAAATATGTAATTCACCGCCCACAATATAAATGGCTTGATTTGCGCTAACCATGTGACCGTGCAAATAATCCGCCGTGAGCGATTGCCAGGCATTTTTAGACTGGCTTTGGATCATTAATCCACAGTGGGCACAACAGGCATGTTTTTGATCCCCATTTTCAAATTGTACAATGAACACAGTCCGCTCTGAGGCGGGTTTATTGCACATGGCACACAAATACTCGTTCACAACTGAGGATTTGTCCGCCAGTACCACACCGCCATGCTTCTTTTTGATTTGCCCCGTCTCCGCCAACTTGTTCAAGTCTCGGTGGATGGTCATAGTGGATACGTCAAAAGCCTCCACCAGCGCCTGGATGGAAGCACTTCCCTGCTTTTGCAGGAGTTCCAACATCTTCTTTTCTCGATCGATGGATGAATTAGGCATATGTTATATTATGTTATCTTTAACAAAAGATGGCAAAATATAACAGCACAGGTATTCAATTGTCAAGCGCTATATGCGTCACAATCCCGGGCGATAATGTCGGCCGCGCCAGGTTACCCCCTGGCCTGAGAGGACCTTCCATGCGGAAGTTAACATCATGGCGGCAAACACGCCTGCCCCGAGCGGAGTAGTCAGCGCGTACCATGGGGAAATATTCATTCCACGCGCCACCCTCGCACGCACATGGATCAAATATCCCCAGATTATCATGGCTTGAAAAACCACCGCCAACGGCATCCACCCTCCGCCTTTGAGAACCCAGGTCAGCCCAAGCAGGGGCCAAACGGGCAGGAAGAGCGCAGCGATCAATGCCAGCATGGCGCCGAATGCGCCAAGTAATAACATGACTGTATGGTCGCGCAAGCCTAGATAAATATTTTTTGTCCAGCCTGCCCACATGGTTTCAAGGGATGTGTACATGCGTGTGCGAATGACCTGCGTTCCGTCTGCCAAAATAAGGCGATGTCCGTTCCACTTTACCTGCTCGGAAATGGCTTTATCTTCCACGATTTGGTCTTTGACCTTTTCATGCCCACCGATGGCATCATAGATGCCCCGTTTGATCAGGATGAACTGTCCATTTGCGACAGCCTCGCGGCGATTCGGGTCATTGATCTTGCGCGGTGAGAATCCAACCGAGAGTGCGGTCATTACCAGAGGCATGACGGCTTTTTCCCAGAACGAGCCCAGGATCTGCTTTGTCATTACAGTAAATAAATCTGCTTTGGTCTCGAGGGCTTTGGCATAGCAGGAGGAAATGGCTTGAGGTGCAAGGAAAGTATCTGCATCTACAAAACACAGCCACTCGCCGCGGGCGACTGCCGAGGCTTGATATAAAGCATGGGGTTTGCCAGCCCAGCCTTCGGGCAGGTCTGAACCGTCGACCAGGATGAGGTGAGAGACGCGGGAGGTGATCTCCCTTAATTGAGTGAGGGTCGCATCCGCGGAGCGGTCATCTACTACAACGATTTCAATGTTTGGGTAATCCTGGCCAAGCGCGGCCTCCACACATCTGCGAATATTATCTTCTTCATTGCGGGCCGGGATGCAAATGGAAATGAGCGGAGCATCCGCAGGAGGCGGCGCAGGCCTGACGACGATATCCAGATGATACTGGTTATGGATCCAATAAATGGTGATAAGACCGAGGAAAAATAGCATGGTGGATGTGATGAAATAAGGCATGGGAAGTTTTTCTAAAGTCAAAGATCGAAGATCTGACAAGCGACATTTGATTTCAGGTTATCTTTAATGAACTTCCGCGTTCTGTTTTCTCAACTTCAATGCGATTTGGGAAGGCGTCTCTAAGCTCATCCAGATGGGTGATGACCAGGATTTTTGCGAAATCGTTTTTCACAGTATTGATCGCCTCGATGAGCCTTTGCCGACCCTGCATATCCTGCGAGCCAAAGCCTTCGTCTATGACGAGCGTTTGCAGGCGCGCACCTTTGCGCTGTGCAAGGATTTCAGAGAGCGCAAGTCGAATCGCAAAATTGACGCGGAAGGCTTCGCCGCCTGAGTACATTTCATAATCGCGTGTGCCGGCCGAATCGCTGATCTGAATATCAAGCGTTTCCTTTAGATCATCACGCTTTTTATCCTTGTAGGCTTCCTGTGTGACAAAGCGAATGGACATGTGACCATCGCTTAAGCGGTCGAGCAGGTCATTGGCCTTCTGTTCAATTTGCGGAAGCGCCTGTTCGATGAGCAGCGCCGGCACGCCGTCCCTGCCGAAGGCGCGTTCCAATGTTTTATGGCGTGCAATACTTTGATTCAGCCCCTCGCGTTGGACAACGTAATCAACTTTTCGTCCGCGCAGGGTTTCAAGGGCTTTCACTTTTTGCTCGGCGCCGCCCAATTCACTGCGGCTTTGGTTTTCATCTTCACGCAGGCGGAACAATTCGCGCTCGGCCTCATCCAGGTTGGGCAGTTGCGATTCGGCATTTTCAAGCGCAGATGCGGCTTTATTAAATTCCTTTTCGCGGTCTGCAATTTCAGTTTTACGATTTTCAATTTCCGACTTCAGATTTTCGATTTCATCTTCTATTTGTTTGCTTACTTCACGTGCGGATCTCAGGTTACTGTATTCCTCCTCCGCGCTTCGTCCTTCATTTTCATATCTTCGCACCATGTCATGCGCGGACGCATCGTAGCCGATTTTCTCGAGTTCCTTATCCAGTTTGGCGAGTTCCTTTTGGGCGTCGCTCGCATACTTTTCGGCTTCAAGCGCCTTGTTCACTTCCTTCAAGCGCTTTGCGCCTGTCTTTTCCCAGTCTGCCTTTTGCATTTCGACCGTTTCCAGCCGTGTTTCGAGTTGGGAAATTAAATTTGAAAATTTCACACGCTCGTTCTCCCCGTTTGCAAATTGCGTAATTCGCGATTCGCAGTTCGCGATTCGTTTTTCAATTTCCTCGATGTCCTTCTTATTGGAACGGAATTGATCGCCTTTATGCCTGCCTTGCCTGCTCAAATCTTTCAAAGTTGTTTTGCGATGCTCTTCGCTCAATTCCTGCCCGCACAAAGGACAGGCGGCGCCATCCGCCTTTTCAAGAGAATCAATCCGTGCTTTAAATTCATCCATTTCCCTGCGGAGCGTTTCATTCTCAACTTTCAAGGCGGCGTGTTTTTCGCGTGCTTGATTTCTTTCGATTTCCAACCCGGCACGTTCCTTTATTTTCTCTTCGACTCCGCTTAAATAAATTTGAGTCTCCTCGATCTGTTTACTCAAGGCATTGCCCGTCGATAACTGCTCACTGAGCAATGACGACTGACGGTTTAGCTCGGCAGCTTCCTGTTCCAGTTTTACCTTTTCAACTTCGATCTCGCGCAGCAGGGGCTGTCGCTTGCCATCATGTTCGCGGAATTGCACGGCAATCCTGTCCATGTTTTCCACTTCAGTGCGCGCTTTTTGCCACGCCTTATGTGCAGACTCGATTTCCTTTGCACGGCTGATCAGGTCGGCGTATTTAGCCTGATCCCGCATCTTTTCTGCCAGACGCGGTTCAAAACCCGCCAGAGAGGCGCGCGAATTTTCTAGCGTTCTGGACAGGCTGGCAACCAATCTACGTTGTTCATTCACAACCGCCCCAGTTTGTTTGATATTTTCCAGAATTTTTTCCTGTGCGGCACGCGCAGACGTCAATTGTTTGAGGTTGCTTTCGAGTTCCTTCAAGCGGGTTTTACGCGCATCTTCCTCGCCAAGTTCCGCATCAATTTCCGCAATACGCCCGTCAATGATATTGACATCATCTTCGATTGCCTTGCGTTTTTCAGCGGTGCGCTCCTTGTACGTATCCCAAATCTCCAGGCCAAGGATCGTACTCAACACGGCTTTTCGTTCGCCGGCTTTCTTTTGCGTGAACTGGTCGGCTTTGCCCTGTAAAAAAAAGGAGGCATTGATAAAGGTTTCGTAATCGAGTCTTAAGGTCTGTTCGATCCGCGCCTGGGTATCGCGGGTTGTCTTCTCAGTCAGTGGTTTCCACTTCCCGCCTGCCGCCAGCTGCCTTCTGTTTTCTGCCTGCGACTCTCCCCTGTCCAACACCTGAAACTCAAGCACCGTACTCTTCCCGCGCGGCAGGGTTCTTTGCACCCGATAAATATTATTTTCATAGGCAAAGGTCAATGCAACTTCTGCGGCTTTCACATCCTGGTTTAAATTGATGATATCCGAACTCTTCCCGCGCGCTTCCCCAAACAGGACCCAGGTGATCGAATCCAACAAAGATGACTTTCCCGCGCCGTTGTTCCCGGAGATGCAGGCGAGATCGAATGAATCAAAGTCCAATTCAACGGTGTCGCGGTAGGAAAGAAAACCTGAAATACGAAGGCGAAGGGGAATCATAACAAAGTGTATCCTGTGGATGGGGCGAATAGATCCTGCGAATGCTGATGGATTATAATCGAACCGCCATGTTAGATTCCGATACGCCCCGCACACGCCGCCGCATGAAAATCCTCGCGGTCATTATTGCCACCATTCCCTGCTATTGCGCCGGATTTATCGCTCTTTCATTTGCTCCAGATACGCGCGCGACTGCTACGCAAACTCCAAGCATTACTGAAACCCTCGCTTCTCCTGATCAAAATCTCAGCCTGACACCGGCGATTGTGACAGGCACCATTACCGCAACATTCACCGCCACCCCTACTCCCACTGAAAGCGCCACGCCGACCGTTTCCTTTACGCCCTTCCAACCTGCGACAGACACGCCAACATTCACAAGCACACCCTCCAATACGCCAACCTTAACACCCTCCAGTACACCAACACCATCGAACACACCGTCAAATACACCGACCTTTACACCCACACAAACGCCGTCCAATACGCCCATCCCTTCCCCAACAGCTTTTGACGGATAGTTTCGAGAGATTTTGAAGATCTCCCATGATTATCGTATGAAATTTTTTAGGGTTAATAAATGAGTGACGTCCTTCCATTTCTAAAATCCATCATCTCCGTCGCTGGTTTATCGGGACATGAAACTCCAGTTGCGAATCTCATCGAACAGAAGTGGACTCCGCTCGTAGATGAACTCACCCGAAGTAAACTCGGTTCAATTCATGGACTGAAAAAGGGTTCCGCTACTGATAAATCCCCCCGCCCGTCGGTGCTCATCGCCACTCACATGGATGCAATTGGCCTGATGGTCTCACGCATCGTGGATGGATTTATCTACGTCACCAATATCGGCAGCGTGGATGCGCGAGTCCTGCCTGGCACACCGGTCATTGTCCACGCTTCAGGAAACGGGGAAGAGTTATACGGTGTGATTGCCATGCCGCCGGCCAATCTTTTGCCCGATGGTCAAAGCGAGGGCACAATTGCCTTGAAATATCTGATGGTGGATACCGGCCTCACGCCAAACGAAGTCTCGAAGCGAGTCAGGATCGGGGACAGGGTCGCTTTTAACACAGAACCCGTTGAAATGTCAGGTGGATGCGTAAGCGGTCACACGCTGGACAATCGCGCCTCGGTCGCGGCGCTTACGCTCTGTCTCGAAGAACTGCAAGCCAAGCCGCATGTGTGGGATGTATGGGCGCTGGCATCGGTTCAAGAGGAAGTTTCCTTTGGCGGCGCCTTCACATCCACATTTCAATTGAAACCGACCATTGCCGTCGCAGTGGACATGACCTTCGGCAAAGGCACAGGCTCAAGCGGTTATCAAACCTTCCCCATTGGCAAAGGGATTACCCTGGGTATTGGACCCAGCATCCACCCATTTTTATATAAGCGGTTTAAGGAAGTTGCCGAACGAATTGAAATTCCAGTTGCAAATGATTTGATGCCTGAGTATTCTTCAACAGACGCCGATGCCATGCAATTGACCGCCGAGGGCGTGCCGACCATGGTCTTGAGCATTCCACAAAGATACATGCACACGCCCGTGGAATTGGTGGCGGTGAAGGATATTCAACGGGCCGGGCGTCTGCTGGCTGAATTCATCGTTTCACTGGAAACGGATTTTATTGAGAAGGTCGTTTGGGATTAATAAAAACCATCATCCCCAACCCTTTCCCCTTTGGGGAAGGAGGTTCCCCTCTCCCTGCGGGAGAGGGCCAGGGTGAGGGAAAACAGGAATAAACATGCTTTCATTTGGCAATTCACAAATCAAACTGCTTGAAAAACTTTGCAATGCCATGTCCGTCTCCGGGGACGAGGGCGAGGTGCGGCGCATCGTGCTGGAAGAAGTCAAACCTTACGCGGACGAAGTAAAAGTGGATGCGCTCGGAAGTGTGCTGGTCCGCAAAAAAAGCTCTGGGAAAAAACCCTTACGGGTCCTGCTCGACGCTCACATGGACGAAGTCGGGTTCATGATCGTGCATGCTGATGATGAGGAAGGTTTCTTCCAATTTGAAACCGTCGGCGGCATTGATGTGCGTCACCTGGTTGGCAAGCAGGTCCTGGTTGGCAGGGATCACATTGTGGGCGTGATTGGCGCAAAGCCCATTCACTTGACCACTGCCGAGGAACTTCAACACACCCTTGAAATGGAAGCCTTGAGAATTGACCTCGGTCCGCAAGGAAAAGCAAATGTAGGCGACCGCGCCACATTTGCGACAAAGTTCAGGCGAGTCGGCCCATCCATCATGTCGAAGTCCATTGACGATCGCATTGGGGTGGCGATCCTGGTCGAATTGCTGAAAAATGCGCCGAAGAATATTGAATTATGTCTATCCTTCAGCGTGCAGGAGGAAATCGGATTACGCGGCGCAAAAGTTGCGGGGCATTATTTCAAGCCCGACCTGGCGATTGCCGTTGATTCCACGCCAGCACGCGACCTGCCCGATTTCGATGGACATGAAAACCATACCTACAACACAAAACTTGGGCTGGGACCCGCCATTTACATGGCGAACTCATCCACGATAGATGATCCGCGTCTTGTAAAATTCATGGAAGAAACAGCGGTCAAAAACAAAATTCCGTATCAATTCCGCCAGCCGGGTGGCGGCGGCACGAATGCAGGCGTCATTCAACAATCCCGCGCGGGCGTGCCTGTGGTTTCGGTCTCTGTGCCGCACCGCTATACACACTCCCCCATCAGCGTTTCACGCGTGGCGGATTGGAAGAATACCTTGAATTTATTGCATCTGGCCTTGAAAAATATGACGCATGATTTGATCATCAGGTAAACATGAATGGATTAATCGCCTTACTTGGTTCCGGTGAATACCTTTCTGTCATGGATGGTGTGGATGCATACCTGCTCGCAAACTGCGGCGCGAACGGACGCAAACCGCGCGTGGTCTGCCTGCCAACTGCGGCGGGACGCGAAGGTGATGCAAGCGTGACTCGCTGGTCGAGGATGGGCGTGGAGCATTTCACCCACCTCGGGGCGGATGTTCGAGCTGTTCCTGTTATCGACGCAGACTCTGCCAATGAACAGAGTCATGCCTCGGCGGTGGAGGACGCGGACGTCGTCTATTTTTCGGGCGGCAGTCCCACCTATCTTCATCAAACCATGAAGGATAGTCTGGTATGGAAGTCTGCCCTAAAAGTTTGGGAGCACGGCGGGGTATATGCGGGATGCTCAGCGGGCGCAATGATCCTCGCGAAGGAAATCCCTGATTTTCGCGCGATGGGTTTGCGTTCCATTTCTGCATTTGGGTTGATCCCAGCCGCTTTCGTGATGCCGCATTTTGATGCCATTCCATTATTCGGGAAACCGCTCGTCGCCACTCTGCGGAAACGATTAAGCGAGGGCGAGGTTATGATCGGCGTGGATGAAAATACAGCCATTGTAGGAAAATTAAATGAAGAATGGATCGTGCTGGGCGAGGCAAGCGCACATATATTTACAAGAGATAAGAATAAAAGTTATGCCGCCGGTGAAAAATTTCCTTTAGGAAAATAAAAGATGAAACAACTACTCAAAACGCTCACTGAAACTTTCGGGCCGTCAGGCTATGAAGATGCTGTCCGCAAGGTGATCTTGAAGGAAGTAAAGCCGCTCGCGGATGAAATCCGCGTGGATGCGCTCGGTAATTTGATCGTGCGCAAGAAACCAGCCAGGGACTCCAAGAATCCAAAAAAGATCATGCTCGCCGCACATATGGATGAGATCGGCATCATCGCCAGCCATATCGATAAAAAAGGATTCGTGCGCTTCACCAACGTCGGCGGGACATTTGGCAGGTACACGCTCGGGGCGCGAGTCCGTTTTATGAATGGGGTGACAGGCGTGGTCGGATGTGATCGTTTGGAACAGGTGGATCATGCCCTTCCGATCCATAAAATGTATGTTGACGTGGGCGCATCCAGTAAAGAGGATTGTCCTGTCAACGTGGGTACCTTCGCCGCGTTTGACAGATCCTATATGGAAATGGGAGAGCGCCTGGTCGCCAAATCCATGGATGACCGCAGCGGTGTGGCAGTATTGATCGAAACACTGCGCGGGATCAAATCCACGCCGCATGACCTGTACTTTGTTTTCACCACGCAGGCGGAGGTTGGTGTGCGCGGTGCGGGTGCGGCGGCATATGGCATAGAGCCAGAGATCGGTCTTGCGGTTGATGTCACAGCCACAGGGGATACCCCCGCTTCGATGAAGATGGCAATGGAGCTTGGCAAGGGCCCATGCGTGAAATTTCGCGACCCCGGCATGTTAGCCGACCCGCGCGTAGTGGAGTGGATGATCAGGACATCGGAGAAGGCAAAAATTCCATATCAACGCGAGGTTTTATTGGTGGGCAGTACAGATGGACGTGGGATCCAAATTTCGCGCGCAGGCGTAATGACAGGGGCGCTGTCCATTCCATGCCGATATGTCCATTCCGCTTCGGAGATGGTGGATTACAACGACATAAAGAATTCGGTGAAATTGCTGACAGCGATGTTAAGCAAGGCCGTGTCTTTCTAGAATTTTTACTCAAAGCGATGCTGATCGAAGCCGCGCAAAATATAAAGATATAAGAGACTCGGGAATCAAAAAGGGTTTGACAGATAAAATGTCAGACCCTTTTTGATTTAATCATATTTATCCTAGTTTTTCTGCGACTCTTCAGGATCGTCTTCCTTCTTGGTCGCGAAAGACATAAGCATGGCCGCGCCTGCGCCAATGGCAAACATGCCCATCGATGCGGGGCTGGAGTAATTGGTCAGGCCAACCAGCAGACCAAAGAAACCAACCGCCAGCGCGATCTGTACCTGCCAGACGGCTTTTTTATAGGCATCCATCGTAAAACGCCCAACACCAAATCCCAGCACAGCAAAACCCAGGGCACGGATCACAAAACCAATCACACCAAGAACTTCTGTAAATATACTCATTTTAGTTTCCTATTCTTGTTTTATTATAACCAGGCCCAAAGCATCCAAAACACGATCATGATAACACCGATTCCAAGCCTTGCTGCAATTGCCCAACCCCAGCCCGTCATCCATGCCTTGGTGTTGGCAAGTGCAGCCGATCTCTCCCTCAAACGTCGCCACTCAGCAAGGAAAAATCCAGCCGGGGCGGCAAGCATGCCTCCCAAAGGGGTAAAGGTGATGCTGACAATGATACCTGCCGTAAAGGCCCAAATGATCGAACTCCAGGGTACATTTTTTTCACGCACATGTTTGGTAATGATGATATTGTCTATGATATTGCCGCCGATCATTAACAGCGTGATAAGCGTGAAAAGCATCCAGTCCACCCAGGTCATGCTGTCGTTTGCCGCCTGCACGAGCGCATATACCAATGTGCCAAGCCACATAACCGTAAGGCCGGGAAATACCGGGATGAGCAAACCTGCCAGTCCCGTCAGCAGGACAAACAAAGTCAGCGATTCGATCACTACCTGTAACCAGAATTCAAAGTCAACCATGGGTTCCCTCTATCCAGTTTTTTCTTTTCAAGTTGACAGTCACTTTTAAAGTGACTGTCAACTTGAAATTAAGGTTTGATGACCTCAATCCCGCCCATCCACGGGCGCAGAACTTCAGGCACAATAATGGAGCCGTCGGCTTGTTGATAATTCTCCATGACCGCGATCAGCGTGCGCGGCAAGCCCAGCCCCGAACCATTCAACGTATGCAGGAATTTTGCCTTGCCGCCCTCCGCAGGACGATATTTGATGTTCGCACGGCGCGCCTGGAAATCCGTATCATTTGAAACCGACGAAACTTCAAGCCACTCGTCACAGCCGGGCGCCCACAATTCGAGGTCATACGTAAGCGTGGCGCCGAAACCGATGTCCCCTGTGCATAACTGCTTTACACGATAGGGGATTCCCAGCAAAGCACAGGTTTCCTCCGCATCCTTCAACATTTTTTGATGCATGGCCTGCGAGTCTTCAGGCTTGCAATAAATATACATCTCGACTTTATCGAATTGATGTCCGCGTTTGATGCCGCGCACGTCACGACCGGCGCTCATCTTTTCACGGCGGAAGCATGGTGTATACGCTGTGTATAATTTTGGCAGGGCGGCTTCATCGAGAATTTCATCCATGTGCAAACCGGTGAGCGGGACCTCTGCGGTCGGGACGAAATATAAATCCTCTTCATGGTCTTTGTATAAATTGTCAATAAACTTTGGTAACTGACCCGCGCCATATACCGTTGCAGTCTTTACCATAAACGGCAGGTATTCTTCCTGATACCCCTGCCCTCGGCTGGTGTGCAAGTCAAGCATCCATGCGATCAAGGCGCGTTGCAAACGCGCGCCTGCGCCCTGCAAAACATAAAAACGCGAGCCGGTCAACTTCGTGCCGCGCTCAAAGTCAATGATGCCAAGGGCAGGTCCGAGGTCCCAATGAGGCAGCGGCGTGAAATCAAATTTGCGCGGTTCCCCAATCGTGCGCAGCACCACGTTTTCATCTTCATTCGTTCCATAGGGAGTTTGTTCATCGGGAATATTTGGCAAAGTGGATGTCAGCGCGTTTAGATCTGATTCGACCTCCACAACCTGCTTATCCAATTCTGCAATTCGATCGCCAACCACGCGCATCGCCTCGATCTTCGCCCCGCGGGCTGCTGCCTCTTTCATTTGCCCGATCTCCTTTGAGACAGCGTTTCGCTCGGCTTTGAGTACCTCCACTTTTCCGAGAAGAGCGCGGCGCTTTTCATCCAACCCTAGAATCGAATCCACAGGGGATGCGTCCATCTGGCGGTCTTTCAACGCCTTGCGGACAAGCTCTGGTTTTTCGCGAATAAGATTGATATCCAACATATTGCACCTCCGTGTGCCGGGAATAAAATACGCCCCCGATCCATTTGCAGGACGAAGGGGCGTTTCGTGGTGCCACCTGCTTTCATTGCTTCCCTCTCCCTCGGGAGCCCCACAGGGGTGCTTCGCAAAGGGAATGGCGAGGGTACAATCTCGGAGTACGCAATAACGGGCGTTTCCCGATTCTCTTATGGCAATTGCCTCTGCGAGAATGACCCGACCCTTCGATACGGCTTCCGCCAGTCAGGACAAGCCAAGGGGATTTCATCATCTGGCTGATCGTCTCGCACTGACCGACGACTCTCTGAACAGTTGCATGATTACTCGTCTTGGCGCTGGTCTTATTAGATGCGATTATACGCAACCTGATTATTATGTCAATGCTGCTTTTATATAGAAAGACCTGATTTAATCTCCATTTTCACAGGCCGGCGTTGAAAATCTGTCTGTCGCAATTTTGGGTAGTAAAATTGTCCCCAACCTCCATGCGCAAATGGCTGACTTTTCACCGCGATCTTGGACTTCAACTTTTGGCGTTTTACCTGCTCTTGATCATCCCCTTTCTGGTAACGCTTTTGGTATTTGACCGCCTGGTTGGGGAAAGAATCAGAAAAGACGTGGAAGCCAATGATATTTCATTAGCACGTGCCATTGCCCTGGAAACAGATATTGCAATCGATAATTCATTGAAGACCGTGGAAGAACTTTCCTCCTACGCAAGCGTGATCGATGTGGATGAAGAAGATATGGAGAAGATTTTTTCAATCGTCTTGAGCACACAGCCGGATGTAAATCTGGTCTATCGTTTGGGCGTACACCTGGGATCCGCGTGACTGCCCTGGCGGA
Organism: uncultured Anaerolinea sp.; assembly: GCA_964511765.1. Classification (GTDB taxonomy): domain Bacteria; phylum Chloroflexota; class Anaerolineae; order Anaerolineales; family Villigracilaceae; genus Villigracilis. The sequence goes on along the minus strand of CAZEGE010000005.1, from coordinate 36,166 downwards.
AGATCATCCCGGTCAACTGGCGATGATCACCAAAACTATTACAGACGTGGGAGGGAATTTCATCTCCTTTGGCCAGTTCGCCAGCGCGGATGGAAAAACGGTCGTCGTCACTTTCAAGGTGGCAGGGATGAAGATGGAAGCCGTCAAGAAGGCGCTGTCGAAGATGGTGGTGAAACTTGTGGACGTAAGAGAGTGTTGATAACTCGCAATTCCACAGGGATTGCCAATAGCAGCTTGAAATCCGATTGCAAGTGATCAATTCGTATTTTCTGCCCGGCTGAATTGATGGTCTCGAAATTGACGATGCAAAAAGTAAGTGTCAGGTTTCTATTAGGTCACACTCACCCCATGAGCGCCTGACAGGCAGACCGCGCGAGTATCTCTTCACGTGTGGACTCCCCTTGCAAAGCACCCCCGAAGTGAAACGAAAGGGGGGAATTCCGACGATGATTTGAACCGCATACGGACTTTACGTTGCCGTATTTTGGGGGATCTCGAAGCTTACTTGAGCGGAGCTAGTGGCAGGGCCGAAGGCGGAGGGGCATGCGTCGTAAATTGACCTGTGATACATTCGGCTTTGAGTGTGCCGAAGAAGCTTTCAGCCACGCAATGTCATAGCAATTCCCAACCCGGCTCATGCTGGTCTGGATCTTTACTTCTGCCAATCGGTCTTGGTAAACCACGCTGGTATATTGACTGCCCTGATCCGAATGGTGCAGTAAATGGACAATGGGTTGGCGTGCTTGTACGGCCATGTGCAAGGCATTTTCCACCAGAGTGGTGTTCATTTGTTCTGTCATTGCCCAGCCCACAACTTTGCGCGAGATCAGATCCGGAACAACCACTAGATACAACCAGCCTTCGGGCAGTATCAATATATGTAAAAACACTCACCCACTTCGTATTCACCAACGCGGCAGAGAAATCCTGGTCTAACCGGTTTGGCGCTGGGATCACTCCAGGTTGTCGTTAGGTGGTGGCAGGATACCATCTTCGACAGCGCCTTCTTGACGGCTTCCCAGGCATAATAGCTACTCCGTCTTACATCCAATACTTGACACATGCTCTGGGCACTAAATTCATGCAGATCCTCGCGAATGAACTGGTATCTCCTTCGCTTTTCCGGGAAAAAATGTTGATTGTTTTTTTAGAATTTCACGCTCTTCTTCCACTTCTGCCAGCCGCCGCTGCAGTCGCTTGATTTAACGCTCAGCCGCTTCCATATCGCTCAATTCCAAGTGCGCCTGTTCTGTCTCTTTTGCGATCACTTGATACCGATCTCGCCACTTCACCAGCAATCCGGGTGTAACCCCCAAATCACGTTCGATCTGCTGTGAGATTTTTCCGCTGCTTTTGAGAAATTCCAGGGCTTCCAATTTGAATTCTTCCGTGTACTTCCGATAATGCGGTTTCTTTTCGTCCATGATCCTGTTCCTCTTCTTCCTAGTCTACTGGATATGGACATTTTCCATGTCTACTTTATCGGGTTAAGCTCAGAGGCTCGCCTTATTTTTTGCCCATCGAGGTGAGGGGTTTGCACAGTCCCGTGTAAGGGGAAACTTTCACCTAGAAAAAAAAGACTCCCTCGGGTTGGGAGTCTCACTTGCTTTTGTCTGTCGGGGTGGAGAGATTTGAACTCTCGACCTCACGGACCCGAACCGTGCGCTCTACCGGTCTGAGCCACACCCCGATAGCTTTGGAAAGCCTGCGAATTATACCATTGCGATTCGTTTTGGCAAGCCGAATTATGGGTTCAGCATAACTTCAATACTATAGAGATAAATATATTTCATCAACTCGGGGTCCGTGACACTTAAGAGCGGGTTGTCCTGCCGAAAGGTCAGACGTGCAGAAGTGGGTTCGGTCACTTTATATGGAAGTGTGGTCTCAAAGGATTGAGCCTCGATTCCAGCAAAGGTCAACACACGCGTGGAAATCGATCTGCCGTCTGGCAGGATCAATTCAACAATCATGGGCTGGTCGTTGAAAGGCCAGATGCGGCCTTTGAGGCCTACCTCGCCTGCATAAAAATTGGCTTTCTCCTTAATCCCTTCCACCATTACTCTTTCGTAGATCATATTACCGGGCGGGTTGATCTGAGCACTGCCGATGGAATATAAAAGCACAGGCATGGTATTCAAGGCCTGAATTCGCCCAAAATCATCCTTGCTGCTGATGCGGATATAACCTGCTTCCGTCACAGCTCGGATTTCAAATTTCAGGTCGAACCTGCGGAAGATGCCTCTCACATTGCGGGTTACCTTTGCAAGATCGCGTTGCAGGACACGACCGTCTTCCCCCAACAAGTCCACTTGCACGACTTCGCTTTCACCGGAGACGAGCATCGCCTGTAGATTAATCGGGGAAATTACGCTGGAGACTGGGCCCGGAGTTATAAAACGGATCTGAGCAAAATCCGTGAAGCCCACCTCAATTGTAGGCGTTGTACTGGGAATCTCGGTTAAGGGGCTGGGAAATTCTATGGAGAAAGGCGTTTCAGTGGGCAATGCCGTCGGAGTTAATGCATCCGCTGTGGCAAATGCGGCCTGACCTGTTAGGACAACCACTGTCGAGAGGTAATTGGGAGGTAAAGGCGTGGGTGTTGATCCTGCAAATTGCGAGCAGGCAGATAATATTCCAAGCAATGAGGCGAAAATCGTCGTTTTATACTTCATGGTTAATTAGAAGAGACGTCCTGCTTGCCAGGACGTCTCGACGGGTCCATCCAAATTACAGCCCGTAAATGTCGCCATATTTTCCTGTCAGATAGCGAACATAAGCGGCGGAGTCGATTTTTTCACCGGTTATCTTTTGTACCAGATCCTGTGGATCGAATTTATGGCCATGAACGTGAATCTTTTCGCGGAGCCAGCCGAGCAGTTGATCAAACCTGCCATTGCGGATCTGGTCATCCAGATCAGGGATATCTTTGTGGATCGTCTCCCATAATTGCGCGGAGATAATATTGCCCAGCGCATACGTGGAGAAGTAACCGACCATGCCGCCCGACCAGTGGACATCCTGCAAAACACCTTTTGCATCATTGGGCGGCGTAATGCCCAGATACTCCCGCATTTTTGTGTTCCAAATTTCAGGCAGGTCCTTGACGGGGATGCTGCCTTCCGCCATGCCGATTTCAATTTCAAGGCGGAGCATGATGTGCAGGTTATAGGTTGCTTCATCCGCATTCACGCGGATGAACGAAGGCTCAACTTTATTGATGCCTTTGTAAAATGATTTCGCGGTTACGCCGTCCAACTGCGCGGGGAAGGCTTTTTTCAATTCAGGGAAGAAATGCTCGCAAAATGGAAGCGAGCGGCCGACAAGATTCTCCCACATGCGGGATTGCGATTCATGCACCGCAAGGGATGTGCCGTTTTCGAGAGGCGTACGCTCAAAGTCCGGGCGGATGCCCTGCTCATACATGGCATGGCCAGACTCATGCATGGCGCTGAAAAGTGTCGCCAGCGGCTTGTCTGCTTCAAAGCGGTTTGTGATGCGGACATCGTTCACACTGAAAGAAGTTTCAAACGGGTGCGGGGCTTTGTCCTGTCTGCCGCGGCTGAAATCGTAACCGAATTTGCCAATGATCTTTTCACTAAAATCCCAGAGCTTCTTTTCGTTATATTTTTTGTGCAGGAAATCGTCCTTTATCTGTTTGGATGATTTAATCGCATTGATCAGCGCAACCTGTTTCGGGCGCAGGTTACCGAATATCTCCTGCACTTCAGCAGTCTTCAAGCCGGGTTCGAAGTCATCCAGTAAAATATCATAAGGATGATCCGCGGGCGGAAAGAAGGAAACATATTTCTTCACCAATTCCGCCACTTTTTCAAGATGGGGCTGGAAGATGGAAAAATCGGATTTGGATTTAGCCTCCACCCAGGCTTCAAAGGCCTTCGATGAAACCATGGCCTGCTCTGCCACAAACGAGGCAGGCACGCGCATGGTCTTGTCATAATTGCGCGCCGCAACACGGATCAGCGCCGCATCATCTGAATCGGAGCCGGCAAATTCACTCTTAAGATCATCGAGCAGCTTTCCAACTTCCTGAGAGGTGGATTTTTCATGGGATATCTTGCCCAGGGTGGCAAGCTGCCGTCCACGGGCTTCACTCCCGCCGGGCGGCATGTTCACCTGTTCATCCCAACCCAGCACGCTCGCCGCATGATTCAAATCGGAAACCTCGCCAAGGATTTCCTTAAGTTGATTCAGTTTTTCAGACATAACAATCTCCTAATGGATACACGCAAGTTTTGGATTTACATGAAATCGAAATTTTAATCTTACACAAGGAACGATTCGAGCTCAACGGATACCTGACTCTGTTTTCTCCGGCATTGCATCCGCTTTGGCATGGACGCCTGGCATAATTTTATCGTAAGAGCGGACGGTTTGGCATCCCACTTTTGAAAGGCATGCGGGCAAAACAAATCAGGCGTATAGTTCACGGACACTTTACCCTAAGGGCACTTTACCCTACGGGCACTTATGTTTTTCACCCAAACCATTCAAGGTAATATATGCTTCCATTCCTTCACTAAGTTCAAACTTTTGAGCGACAGGCTCGCCGGGGACGATCATGTCAAATGCGGTGTAACTGCCGGGGTTGACTTGCACTTCGTTTTTATATTCAGCATTGGAATATAAATTAGGCAGGTAAATATCTCCGGGCGTGATGAACATATCATGCTCGGTGCAATTTTTGATGTAAGCGGGCACCGGCCAATCTGTGAAGGTGAAATCCGGCACATTGTTCAAGTCACCCTCGATCTTAGAATGCTCCGTTTGAATGGAGACCCAGCCTGTTTTTTCGGAATTCGGAATGAGCACCTGTGCCCAATTTGAGAGTACGTCCCGCGCGATCGCTTCCGTGCTTGTATCCTTGTATAAAACGCCAATCGCGTTGTATTCCAAACCCGGTCCGCGGCGGATGAAAAGATTCCCTTTCACTGCTGTTATCCTAATCTTTGACAGAGGCGTTGGAATAATTTCCGTTAGGGTGGGAACAATTGTCGGGGAAGGGAGAGGCGTTGCAGTCGCTAAAGCCAGAGCCTCAGTTTGAGTTGGCTCAACATCCCCTGCAGTGGCTACAAGTGGCGCATCCAACCCTGCCCGCACGCATCCCTGAGTGAAGACAGCGATGAGTAGGAGAAATAACGATTGCCTGAATGTTGACATATTTACTCGTAACGCAAGGCTTCAACCGGCTCTAAATTCGCGGCGCGGCTGGCAGGGTAAATGCCAAAGAACAAGCCAATGATCGCTGAAAAGCTGGTTGAAAGCAAAATCGCATCTGTCCCTACAATGGGGGTAAAGTTATTGCCCGTTGCCGTGGCCACCTGTCCAACTACAAAGGCGATCAGCCAGCCAAACATAATGCCGATGATGCCGCCAATCAAACTGAGCAGAGAAGACTCGGTGAGGAACTGGAGCAGGATATCGCGCTTGCGGGCGCCCAGGGCCTTGCGCAAACCGATCTCGCGCGTGCGCTCGGTGACAGATACCAGCATGATATTCATAATGCCAATCCCGCCGACAAGCAGGGAGATGCCTGCAATACCGCCGAGGAAAATTGTAAGAACGCCTGTGATGGTTTCAAGCGTGGAGAGGAAGTCCTGCTGCGTGTATATGGTAAAGTCATCCGCACCAATCGGCGTGTCATGACGTTGACGCAGGATATTCGAGACCTCATCCACCACTTGAGGCACTGCCTCCGCAGTGATCGCTTGCACGTACAGCACGTCTATTTGGTCACGTGAACTTCGTTTGATCAGGCGCGCTTGCGCAGTGGTAAAGGGGATGTACGCCGCATTATCTTCACTGCCAAATGCACCGCCGCCTTTCGCAACCAGGACGCCAATCACACGGAAGGGCTGGCCTTCGATGCGAATCGTCTCACCCACCACCCCATCTGCGCGGCCAAATATCGCGATTGCCGATTCAGGTCCAAGCACCACGACAGACATATACCCGTTCATATTTTCTACATTAATAAACTCACCCTCGGCAAGTTCCAAATTTCGAACTGTTAAGTAATCAGGGGTCACGCCTGAAATTGTCGTGGTGGAATTTTCGCCTGCAAATGTCAGTGTTCCGCTTCCTTGAATGGCAGGCGCAACCATTTCGACCGAAGGCGCGGCAAACGGGTCGGCAATTGCATCCGCATCTGCCAATGTGAGCGGACGGTCATTGTTGCCGCTTCTACTGTCACCGGCACCGGGAGGACCTTGTTGAGGAGTACCGCTAAAAACGAATAAAAGGTTGGTGCCGATGCTTGAAATGGAACCCGTGATGGAGGCCTGTGCGCCATTCCCAATCGCCAGCATGGCGATCACTGCCGCCACGCCGATGACAATGCCAAGCACAGTCAGGCCGGAACGCATCTTATTGCCGTTCAAACTTTCAAGGGCTTCAAAGATTGCTTGAGTAAAGCTCATTTTTCCCTGCCTTTATTTTCTACTACAGACGAGTCAATCTCACCATCGCGCAAACGGATGACACGCTCGGTTTGTGCGGCAATGTTTGGGTCATGCGTCACAATGATGAGCGTCGTGCCTCGCTCTTTATTGAGTTTTAGCAGGAGGTTTATGATCTCTTTTCCGACTTTCGAATCCAGGTTGCCTGTCGGCTCATCCGCCATAATCATGGCGGGGTCATTGACAAGCGCGCGGGCAACCGCCACCCGCTGCTGCTGTCCGCCCGAGAGCTCATAGGGACGATGGGTCATACGATCACTCAAACCCACCGCCTCGAGCGCGGCTTTAGCGCGTTCACGGCGGCCTTCTGTTAATCCTGCGTAACGCAAGGGTAATTCCACATTCCCCAGCGCGGTTAAGCGTGAGAGCAAATTGAAACTTTGAAAGACAAAGCCAACCTTGCGGTTGCGAACACTGGCGAGCTGGTCATCGTCCATGTCAGCAACCGATTCTCCATCCAGGATATATTCGCCTGAGGTCGGCCGGTCCAGACAGCCAAGCGTATTCATTACGGTGGATTTCCCGGAGCCGGAAGGCCCCATAATGGAAACTATTTCACCGCGTTTGATATTAAACGAAACGCCGCGCAAGGCCTGCACTTCGATCTCGCCCATCTTATATGTTTTTGTCAGCTCGCGCGCTTCGATCACCCAATCCATATCAGCCTCCAAATGGGTTCCCATTAACAGAGGGCGGATTCAGAATGATCAAATCACCTTCCTTGACATCCCCTTCCACAACCGCACTCATCGTATCGGATGAAGAACCGAGTCGCACCTTGACCTGAACAGGCTTGCCATCCACAAGCACATACACCACCCGGCCGCCATCCACCAGGCGGACAGCGCGATTGGGGATCAGCAGGACGTCCTTCACTTCTTTAACCACAATATTGACAGCTGTGGTCATCCCCGGTTTTACCAGTTCATCGGCATCGTCCAATTCAATGGTCACGATAAAACTGACAACACCCTGAATGGTATCGCCAGCCTGCCCGACTTGCACTATTTCCCCATGATATTCCCTGCCGAGGATCGCATCAAATGTCAGAGTTGCAGGCTGACCCGGCGAGACGCTGTTGATGTCCACTTCTGAGACCTGCACGTCCACCAGCAGATGCGAGAGATCGTCAATGCGAAAGCCAACCGTACCGGCAGAAACTTGATCGCCGACGGCGGGTTCCGCTTGTGTGATTGTTCCATCAAAGGGGGCAATCAAATATGCCATGTTCAAGGTGGATTGAGCCGCCGCCACACGCGCTTGCGCAGCGGACACCTCCGCAGATGCTGCGCCGCCCAGCAGACGTTCATAGGCACGGCGGGCATCGTCAAGGCGAGCCTCGGCCAAGGCTAGGTCTTTATCTGCCTGGGCAATGGTGTCCTCGCTGGCATAGCCCTTGTAGTGGTTAACTTTTAATACACCAAAATCGTTATAGTAATAATCCTTGATGTCTATCTTTCCGTTAAGCGTCATGCGCCAGTTATAGGCCTTTTCGTAAGCTTTTTCTGCAGTATCCACAGCGCGCTGGGCTTCCAAACGAGCGGTATCAGATGTGAGCAGATCATCCAACGCTTTTTGGGCGCTGACAAGGTCGGCCTCAGCAAGGATAATATTCTGGCTGAGAGAAGCCTTATCGAGGCTGGCCAACACATCATCACGTGAGACATGGCCCCCCACTTGCACATGGATTGCTTCCACGATTCCGCTTGTCTGCCAAAGTAGGACGGCGTTTTGTTTAGCGCGGACACTTCCAGTTGCACCAACCGATGCAACCAAATTGCCGCGCTCAACCGGAGATGTTTGAAAAGCTACAACGTCATTTTTGCCTGAATTGGCAAACACGATAATCAGCAAAACGACTGCCACTACACCCGCAATGATCCATGTCCTGCGGGAAAATCTCGAAAAAAATCGTTTCATTTTGGTTAGCCTCCAAAGGTACAGTTAGTCCGTAATAGCATATTCTTACAAGCCTGTATACCAGTTTATCAAATATTTGTGTAAAAATTGTGTGGAATATTTTAATTCGGTAACGCAGGTTTGAATCTTTATTATTGACCTGCATTAATAATTATCTAACATGAAACTCGTGACGATTGTCCTTTGGTTTTGTGACATTTACGCCTATGTCTGTCCAAATAGATTAGGTATCATCACACAAAGCTTTTATATGTAGGGTCCCACATTATATCGGAGGCAGTATGCAGGCAGTACCCAGTGAATTTTTAGCAATCGACCGCAAAGAGCGCGCCAACCAACCATTCTTTGATCTTGACCTGCGTCCACCCGAGGTACGAACCTGCGACTTCGATGATGTCGTTATTGAATTTGATCCTGAACGGGCCATGGTGGAAGCCTCCCGTTGCATCCACTGCCCGGACCCTGCGCCCTGCATGGTGGCCTGCCCGACTGCCAACGATATTCCCTCTGCGATATGGTTAATTGAACAAGGACGTTTTGTGGAAGCGGCTGGAATTTATCACAATACCAGTTCCCTGCCCGAGGTATGCGGGCGCGTATGTCCGCATGAGGCTTTATGTCAGGGTTCCTGTGTTTTGAATAAACATCATCAACCCGTGCTTTGCGGCGAATTGGAAGCTTTTACAGTCGACTATGAACGCCGCACGAGCGGATATGCCATCCCAGCCGGCGCATCCAATGGAAAGAAAGTTGCCATCATCGGCGCCGGCCCTGCCGGGTTGGGGTGTGCAGATATCCTTGTACAAAAAGGTTACGATGTAACTATTTTTGAATCCAAGCCTGCGCCCGGCGGGCTGCTGGTTTACGGTATCCCGAATTTCAAATTACCAAAAGACGTTTGGCAGGAAAAATGGGAGGAGTTTGAACGGGCCGGCGTGAAATTTGCGCCAAATACTTATATTGGAAAAGACAAAACCATTGACGGTTTATTCGAAGAAAGTTTTGAGGCCGTGTTCATCGGTGTTGGTTCTGAAATAGATGCAAAAATGGAAGATACGCCCGGCACAGACCTGCCCGGCGTGTACGAAGCCACAGATTTTCTCATCCGCGGAAATGTGGAGCCTGAGTTACTCCCTGAGAACATGCGCCAGCCGCTTGCAATCGGCAAACGCATTGTCGTGATCGGCGGCGGTGATACAGCCTCCGATTGTCTGCGGACCGCGCTGCGGCTCGGCGCAGAGGATGTCACCTGCTTGTATCGCCGTACGGAAAATGAAATGCCCGGGGGAAAGAAGGATCGCAAGATGGCGCGTGAAGAAGGCGCCAAATACCGCTTCCTCACCCAACCTGTAAAATTCATTGCAGGCGCAGACGGAACGCTTGCAGCGGTTGAATGCATTGAAATGAAACTTGGCGAAGCGGATGCAAAAGGACGCCGCAAACCTGTCCCGGTGGAAGGTTCCAATTTTAGCGTCGCCGCAGATACCGCCATCCTCGCCCTCGGCTACTGGCCGGACCCCATTCTCGGGAAAACCACGCCGGACTTGGAAACCTATAATTGGGGATTGATCAGCGTGAAAAACAAAACCACCGGTGAAACATCACGTCAGGGAGTATTCTCCGGCGGGGATTGCGTCACGGGACCGGATCTCGTAGTGACAGCCATGGTCGGTGGAAGAAAAGCTGCACAAGCAATTGATAATTATTTAAAGAACAAAAAATAATATTCGATCTATTAAGGTCGATCATTAACCGCCAGCGGGAAGCGAAATCCAGTCTCCCTCCTGCTTCGGATGTTCCACCTCAACCAGCTTTCCCTTTTGAACCAACAAAGCAACTGCCTTCCTGACAGCATCGTTTCCCCATCCAAACAACTTACTCACATCACGCAATTGCGCCGCGCCTACCATATCGAAATACAACTCCAGCAATTTCGCACGCGCCTGAGATTCGGTGATCCTCCGTGCCTGTTTGGATAACTCAGGATAGTGCCGCGTGACAATTTCATAAATATGTGAGTATTTCCACGCGCCTGCCTGCGCCACACCGACAGGCAGTATTTTAAAATCCTTTTGCAATTGCACCAGCGCCTTATTGAACTCAGAATCCTTTGCATTGGACAATTTCGCCAACCTGCGCAAATCCAATGTATTCAATGCGCCATGATCAAGCAATGCCTCGTACACTTGTTTGGAGGCTTGCGATAAACGACCCTCCTGATACGCGATGAGGTAATCCTCCTCGGGCGAGCCGTAATTTTCGGAGAGCGCGTAAAAATAAGGCGCCACAGCCAGGGAAATCATCGTCGCCTTGCCGCGTAATATTTTGGCGTAATACCATATCCTTTTATCCAGCGCGTCATCTTTCCAACCCCATGTAATATGCCCGGGGTCATCGTGCTTGTCAGCCACAGGGCGATCCCCCGCAACCGCCGTCCACAGAGACGGCAGATCGCTGCCCTTGATCGGCCAAAAATAAATGAAACCGCGGGTGTTGACGAAGGTCAACGCCTGGGATGGCAAAGATATTCTTTCAGCCGGGGACAGGTGAAAGGTCTGTGCGCGAAGCGCTTGTATTTTTTTCAGATCAATAAACATCATGGAATTTTAATCCACATGAGTTACAATCGCAAACCATGAGACCAAACACATTGGTTCAAAGATATGATAATGTTGATGAGCTAAGCAACTCTGCAAAACAAGCGTTCGTCGAAATTGCAAAGGAAGCAATCAAAGAACGAGGCTGCTTTCTGGTCGCGTTGTCAGGCGGCAGCACGCCGGTGAAGCTTTATGAAAAACTCGCACCGGAAATTTTGAATTGGGCCCGCGTCCATTTTTTCTGGGGCGACGAACGCTGCGTTCCTATGGATGACAGTGGAAATAATTACGGCCAGGTTAAAAAATTATTATTCGACAAGATCGATATTCCCGACCAGAACATTCATCGCATCCCATCCGAACTTGAGCCTGCCGAGGCTGCCGTTCAATATTCACATACGCTGGGACAGTTTGCCGACCCGCCCCTGGCATGGCCGCGCTTTGACCTGGTCCTGCTCGGCATGGGCGACGATGGACATACTGCCTCCTTGTTCCCGGGCTCTCCTGTTGACACACAAGCGTCCACACTAGCAGTGACCGCAAACTACCAGGACTGCCCCGCCAACCGTGTAACCTTGACTCAAAATGTTTTCAACAGCGCAAGAAATATTTTTTTTCTTGTAACGGGCACAGGCAAGGCAGAAACATTAAATAAAGTCTTAAGCAATATATATACGCCCGGTGAATTACCCGCACAAAGAATAAATCCAAATGATGGGAAGATCATCTGGTTTGTAGATCAGGCAGCAGCGCATCTTTTGTAATTATCGTTATCGCCAGCTGTCTATAATGGACATATCAAAATGAGGAGAGTTTAAATCATGGAATTAGCATTGATCGGCCTGGGAAAAATGGGATTGAACATGGCGACGCGATTATCGCGCGGCGGTCATCGCGTGGTCGGATACGCGCGCACAAAAGAGACGGTTGAATCCGCAATCAAACTTGGCGCAGAAGGCGCCCACTCCTTGGAGGAAGCAGTCGGAAAGTTGAGTTCTTCTCCCAGGATCGTCTGGGTGATGGTGCCCTCAGGAAAAACAACAACCGAAACCATCGAGAAAACTTCGGCTTTGTTAAACAAAGGCGACATCATCATCGATGGCGGCAACTCAAATTACAAGGACACCATCAATCATGCAGCCATGCTGGAAGCCAAAGGGATAGATTTTGTGGATTGCGGAACCAGCGGCGGGATTTGGGGACTCACCGAAGGATACAGCATGATGATCGGCGGCAAGACGGAAGCGACCGAAAAACTACGTCCCATCTTTGAGACCCTCGCACCTGCCAAAGATCTGGGCTGGGGACGGGTGGGTCCGCACGGTTCGGGACATTACGTCAAGATGATTCACAACGGAATTGAGTACGGCATGATGCAGGCTTTTGCCGAAGGCTTCGGCATCTTGAAAGGCAAAAAAGAATTTGGCCTGGACCTCGCACAGATATCGCATATCTGGCAATACGGCAGCGTTGTCCGCTCGTGGCTGTTGGATCTCGCCGCGAATGCCCTGGACGAAGACACCGAATTGACGGACATCAAGCCCTGGGTCGCAGATTCCGGCGAAGGCCGCTGGACTGTCTTTGAATCGATCGACCTGGATGTACCAGCGCCTGTCATCACCCTCGCACTTCAAATGCGCTTCGCCAGCCGCGATGAGGAGAACTATCCCGCGCGCATGTTGGCCGCATTGCGAAATCAATTCGGCGGGCACGCCATAAAGAAATCTGAATAAAAGTAATTAATCACAGAGCAGGCAAAGAGTATGGAGATTGTTGGTCATCTCCGTGCCCTTTGTGGCATCTGCGGTAAAATAGGCATTTTATGAATACTCCTTCCAATAATGGTTTATTGACTACGATCATCATCTTCGGCGCATCGGGCGACCTGACTCAACGAAAGTTGATCCCTTCGCTGTTTAATTTATTCCGCAAGCGGCGGACACCGAAGAAATTTCAGATCGTTGGCTTCGGCGGCACTGCATTTACCGATCAGCAGTTCCGTGAACATCTATACAAGGGCGTAAAGGATCATGCGGGTTTTACCTTCACGGATGAGGAATGGAACATCTTCGCGCCCAATCTGTATTACACCTGCGGTAAATATGCAAATATAGATGATTTCAAGAAACTCGCGGAATACCTGACCAAATTGGAAAACGGCGACGCCAACCGCCTGTTCTACATGGCGGTCCCGCCCACCATCTTCCCCGTCATAATTGACAGCCTCGATGAATCGGGCCAATTGCATGAAAATGGAGCCTGGCGGCGGGTGGTGCTCGAAAAGCCGTTCGGCACGGACCTGGCTTCCGCAGTCACCTTGAACAAGCAGGTGCACAAGGCGCTCCATGAAAACCAGATCTATCGCATTGACCATTATCTCGGCAAGGAAACCGTGCAGAATATTTTGTTCACGCGCTTTGCCAATACGATCTTTGAACCGATCTGGAACCGAACCTACATCGATCATGTGCAGATTACAGTGGCAGAGGAAGTCGGTCTCGAACATCGCGCGGGTTTTTATGACGGTATCGGCGTGTTGCGCGATATGTTCCAAAATCATCTCTTGCAGCTGCTCACTCTGGTTGCCATGGAACCGCCCGCATCATTCAGCGCAAGTCACCTGCGGAATGAAAAAGTAAAAATCCTCAGTGCGGTCCAGCCCATGACGCCCGAGCAAGTGTCGGCGAATACGGTGCGTGCGCAATATAAAGGCTATCGCAGCGAAGGACAGGTCAACCCAAACTCCACCACGGCAACCTATGCAGCGCTTCGTCTCTACATCAACAACTGGCGCTGGAATGGCGTCCCCTTTTATTTGCGTTCCGGAAAAAATCTTGCAGAAAAACAATCCCAGATCATCATTCAGTTCAAAGAGCCGCCGCTGGCCATGCTCCCGTTGCAGACCATGAAACCGAACATGCTAGTGCTTTATTTACAGCCCGATGAAGGCGTGCACTTGCGTTTCGAAGCCAAGGCGCCGGATACTGTTTCCGAAACCCGCTCGGTGGATATGGAATTCCATTACTCCGAAGCCTTCGGCAAAACCGCCATCCCGGAAGCCTACGAAAGACTCCTGCTGGATGCATTGCAAGGCGACGCTTCGCTCTTTACCCGCGCAGATGAAGTGGAAGCGGCATGGTCGCTGATCGATCCAATCCTGCAGACCTGGGAAACGCATCAGACTCCGCCGCTGGCTGTTTACAAACCTGGCAGCTGGGGGCCGCCCGAAGCATACGACCTGCTCGCCCGCGATGGACGCCGCTGGCTCAATGAAGAAGCCAGCATGTTGTTGGAGAAGTAGTCCAACAGAGTTATTTCCCAATCAGAGATACATTATTAATTTTCTCAAAATAACAGGAACGTTGTCATTCGAACAACATTCCTGTTATTTTTTGCAACCACTTTCCGCCTCCTCTCGTAAATAAAAGAAACCGCATTACAGTGGAGTATTGCATTAATAAAGGAAAATAAAATGAAACGCCTACAATCATTAACATTGATAGTTCTTACTCTTTCCATGGCCGCGTGCGGAGCAGCGCCTACCGCCGCCGCTGAATCCACCCCAATTCCAATCGCCATTGCAGACGACACCATTATTTCCGAAGGCAAGCTGGAACCCATCCATTTTGCCGAGATTGCCTTCAGTGCCGGCGGTGTGGTCAGCGAGGTGCCGGTAAAAGATGGCCAGCCCGTGAAAAAGGGACAGTTATTGATTCGCCTGGGCAATGAATCAGATAAAAACTATACCGCTGCGCAGCTCGAATTGGTCAATGCACAGAAGGCATGGAACGACCTGCTAAATTCAAGAGACGCCGATTTTGCCAATGCCGCCATCAAACTAAAGGATGCAAAGGAAGCATACGAAAGAGCAGACAATTATTTGATCTATTTACGAAATTCAAAAAAAGTTCCACAAACAGAACGTCACTCTACTATAGTTAAACAATGGAATGGCTATGCGTACGAGTACAAGACCAGATACTTCAAAGGCCCGGCTCCCAAGGATTGGATTGTCGAGGCAGAGAATGATCTGGCATTGAAAAAAGCCGAGATGGATGAATTTCAACGCGCCTATGACCGCCTGAAGGATGGCCCTGATGCAGATCAACTGCCTTTGCTTGAAGCACGCTTGAACGCGGCGAAAGCGGGAGTGGCCGCCTTCGAGGTGACAGCCCCGTTCGATGGCATCGTGGCTCAGTTGAACGCAAAAACTGGCAGTTCGATCAGTGCCGGTGAAATCGCCGTTACGATCGCCGATATTTCCAACTGGACAGTCGTCACCACGGATCTCACCGAAAACGACGTAGTCAATATCCAGGAAGGCCAGTCTGTCGCCGTAAAATTGGACGCCATTCCGGGCGTGGAATTCAACGGTAATGTACTTTCCATCGGAAATAATTACACTATAAACCAGGGTGATGTTGTTTATGAAGCCACCATCCTGCTTACAGATCGAGACGCTGCCATGCGTTGGGGTATGACTGCTGTCGTTACGTTCAAGTAACAAATCCATTACGAAGGCGCAGGGTCACTGAAAATTTATTTGCCAGCATAATTGTTTCAGCGACTGTGCGATAAACAAGAAAGAGATCCATCATGGCTATATCATTTTTCAAACCAAAGGCCAATGGCGAGCAGGCTGCAAGCCGCTCCATTATCGACCTCCGCGAAGTCAACAAATATTACAAAACCGCCGTCGGTGATTATCACGCATTAGAGCAGGTAGACTTGCAGATCAATGCAGGCGAATTCGTCAGCATTATCGGGAAATCAGGCAGCGGCAAGACCACCCTGCTCAACATGATCACGGGTATTGACCGTCCCACCACCGGCGAAGTGTGGGTCAATGGCATGGCAGTGCATGAATTGAACGAAAACAAAATGGCGCGCTGGCGCGGGAAAAATCTGGGTGTGGTCTTTCAATTTTTCCAACTGCTTCCGATGATCTCCGTTGTAGAAAATATCATGTTGCCGATGGATTTCTGCCGCACATACCCCATGAACGAGCGTCGTAAACGCGCCCTGGAATTGCTGGAACTCGTCGAGCTCGCAGATCACGCACACAAACTTCCCACTGCGTTATCGGGCGGCCAGCAGCAACGTGTGGCAATTGCGCGCGCACTCGCAAATGACCCACCTGTTGTCATAGCAGATGAACCCACAGGCAACCTCGACTCCAAAACAGCCGAGACCGTCTTTGCATTGTTCAATGATCTGGTGGGGAAAGGCAAGACCATCATCATCGTTACCCACGATAGCGGTCTGGCCAAACAAACCCATCGTACGGCCCTCATCGCAGACGGAGAGATCGTCAACGAATATGTTGCGAAAGCCATGCCAATGCTTACGCACACACAATTATTGCAAGCCCAAAAAACTGCAAAAACAAAAATATACGAAGCAGGCGCAATGATCCTTTCAGAAGGAACCGATGCGGATACGTTCTACATCGTCTCCAAAGGGACTGTGGAAGTGGTCCTGCCGCGCCCGAATCAATCGGACGTAATCGCGCTTCAGCTTGGACCTGGAAAATTCTTCGGCGAAATAGAATTTTTCCATGAGAAGAAACATCACGCTTCGATCCGCGCAGCAGAGACCACACCTGTCGAGGTGCTGTCCATCGGGTATGATCACCTATCAGAATTGCTGAAGCAGTCTGAGGCGACCCATGAGGCGCTGCGTCAGATGGCAGACAAACACCATAACGAGAATATGGCCAGACGAGAAGAGGCGCCATGATTAGCAGCCGCTGGATAAAGGTGTGGGCTGATTTTTGGGGCAATCGCGGACGCACATTTCTCACCATTGTCACGATTGCAGTCGGCGCGATTGCAGTTGGTTTCAACAGCAATTTGGGATTGTTCATGAATGAAAGCATGGATGGTGATTTTCTTTCTGCCAATCCATCCGAAGGGGAGGTATATGCCCACCCGCTGAACGACGATATGGTGAAGATGGCGCGCGCCATACCCGGTGTGGATACTGTGGAAGGGTTTTCATCAGTCAGTGCGCGCATTGTTCGCCCTGATGGAACCTACGTGAATATCAATTTTAATGCAGTGGAGGATCCTGCTAAACTTACCCTGAATGCCCTTAAGCCTGCCGTAGGTCAATTTAGTATTCCAAAATACGGAGATAAGGAAACCATCATTGATGCCAGTGCCATGTCGCTTGGATACAATCCCGGTGATACCATCCTTTTGGAATTAGCTGATGGAAAAAGGCGGGAAATTACGCTGACAGGCTATATGCATGCTGTAACAGGTTATCCATATAACCTTGCGAATCTGGTAAATGCTTATGTGACGCCTGACACTTTGGAATGGCTGGGTGGCAATATCGCCAGTTACGATGTACTGGCGATCAGCGTCTCTGAAAAACAAACCGACCAGGAACATGTAACCGAAGTTGCCCAAGCCGTGGCAGACCGCATGGAGCGTGCAGGCGCGACAGTTTATTTCGTAAATGTGAATCAACCCGGCCATCATTTTGCATATAGCGTTACCCAGGGGGTTTTCTTTGTACTAAGCGTGCTTGGTTATCTAACCGTATTATTAAGCGGTTTTCTAATCGTGAATACTATTACTGCATTGATGACGCAACACACAAGACAAATAGGCATCATGAAGGCCACCGGGGGCAGCACCATGCAGATATTTGGTATGTATCTTGTGCTAATTCTTGGATTCGGGATTGGCTCTTTATTGTTCGCCGTTCCTCTGGCAAATGCCGCAGCAAAAACCATTGGCGGCGGCATGGCGCAATGGTTGAATTTCCATGCGGCACCATATCAAAGCTACCCATCAACCACAATACAACAAGTTATTGTTGCCATTGTTGTGCCTATACTGGCGGCAATCTTTCCAATTTACAACAGCGTTAGGATTTCTGTTCGCGAGGCGTTGAGCGATTACGGTCTCGGCGGAAATGCTCAGATCAAAAAAGATTCGGTTAACCAAAATTCCTTTTTGATCCCGCGCCCGATTCGGATTTCGATCCGCAACACATTCAGGCGCAAAACAAGGTTGGGCATCACACTGTTTACTCTGGTTCTGGGCGGTGCAGTATTTATTGCTGTTTATAATCTGTGGGCATCCTTCGATAAGACAATGGAAGATATTCAGGGCTATTTCCTCGCAGACATCAACATTTCCTTTGACCGCGGCTATCGCTATGATAAAGTGGCAAACATCACCAAAGGTATTCCCGGTGTGGAAAGCGCCGAAGGCTGGCTGGAATATACGGGCACGCTTAAGATGGAGGGCGAAGAAACGGGAACACAAATCCTCTTTGTTGCGCCACCTTCAACATCCAGCTTGATAGACCCGATCATCACATCAGGCCGCTGGTTGCAGCCCGGAGATGAAAACGGGATTGTCATTGGCAATCATCTTTTGCAAATTTTCCCTGATTTAAAAGTTGGCGATTGGCTGACCATAGAAACAGACGGCAAGGAAACGGACTGGCAGATCGTTGGCACATATAGCATCACTGGGAACGTAAGCCCGCCGTTGTTATACGTCAATTATGAATATCTCAGTGTATTGGTCGGTGAACCAGAAATGGCTTACTCGCTGCGCATCATTACTACAAAACACGACTCTGCCACGCAAAAACAGGTCAACGAACAGCTCCAGGCAGCGTTCGAAAAACGCGGAATCCAGATCCGCTCCACACAATTGGGCGCAGATTTCATCCGCGATCAGAAGGCGCAAACTGACATTCTTGTCTACTTCATACTGGTGATGGCAACTTTAATCGCCATTGTTGGCGGCCTTGGCTTGATGGGAACCATGAGTATCAATGTACTCGAACGCACCCGCGAGATCGGCGTGATGCGGGCCATTGGCGCAAGCAATAGCGACATCCAATCCATTGTCATTACCGAAGGCATGGTAATCGGGTTACTCAGTTGGGCTATAAGCATTTTGATTGCCATTCCGATCACAAATATCCTTTGCTATGGGGTCGGCGTGGCAATTCTCACCGCCCCCATGCCAGTAGTCTTTGGCGCAAGCGGAATCATTGTCTGGTTGATCTTCACAATAATACTTGGCACATTGGCAAGCGCACTGCCTGCACGAAGGGCGTCACGGCTAACTGTAAAAGATACTCTGGCCTACGAATAACATAAAAGGACATGCGGTTTGCATGTCCTTTTATTAACTATTTACTTATCGGAAGGATTGATTACAAAAGAATCAAACCCTCGTGACCTTCCGCGCCGCAGGAACCAGTCCCTCTGGTCGGATCATGGCCGACGGCGTCCTCATGTACGTCACCGAGGATTGAGATAGTACAGCGTAGAAGATGGCGGGAAGTTTATCCACTTTCTACCCGGCCTAGTCGCTAGTCTCATCAACAATGTGCTCAAACCCCATCGCCCCCCTTTGGACACAGATATGAATTGGGTAATTGGCAACCGTAAAAATTAAGAAAATATTCATAAAATCCACACAATTCCTCCACCTATACAAAACAAGAGAATGGGAAAATCAGTTGAGTTTACAAATGGAGGTAAATGTGAAAAATAAAAAATGGCTCTGGTGGACACTCGCCATACTTGTAATTTTGATCGCGCTGGCTGTTACAGGCGGCATGGGATACCGCATGGGAATGCTCCATGGTGCGCAATTCGCGCAAAATGCTGACGGGGAACGGGCTCAGTTCCCACCCGCATTTCACATGCGCGGATTCGAGGGCAATTCCCAAGGCATGATGGATCGACACTATGCATTCAACTCGTCCGGTTTTAACCACAGACAAAGCTTCGACCGTTTTGAAGGCAGGCGCGGCGGATTCTTCCCTCCCTTGTTTGGGATTTTTCACCTCGTCCTGTTGAGCTTCCTGATTTGGATTGGCTATACTCTCTTCAAAAAAAGCGGCTGGCGGTTCGTTCGTGTGGCCGCCACGCAACCTGATGAGCCTGAGATCACAGTCAAGGCTGTGAAGAAAAAGAAATGAGTATGGATCAAGTCGATTGATCAGAACCAAATATCCGTCTCTCGCGCGAGGCGGATGTTTAATTCCAAAGGCCCCATAATTTCCCCATAATTCCACAGCTTTCCCTTGACACTTTAATATTACAGTTTACGGAATAAAACAAACCAATTCAATACCTGCTTTTGAAAGGAAATCCCATGAGCATATTTAGAAAGGCACTGAGGTGGCCGGCGAAAATAAAAGAGCTGCCTCTTTTGTCCAGGATAAACAAACGAACCGCGTGGGTCATCACAGCAATCGCTTTATTACTCATAAGCTCGGGAGGATACGCTTACTATAAGTTGGTTTACACTTCATCGAATACGGTTGCCACGTCCGTATTGCAAACCGCTACTGTAAGACAGGGAAACCTGATCATTTATGCCAGCGGAAACGGCACCCTGATTGCCGAGAACCAGGCCAGCTTTGGCTTTGGAACCAGCGGACAGGTAATTGCGGTTAATGCAAAAATGGGGGATTTGGTGCAAGCCGGTGACGTGCTGGCCGAGTTGGATAATTCCACACAACAAACTCAATATGCACAGGCGAAGCGTGGGCTCGCCGACCTGACCTCCCCCTATGCCATTGCAACCGCTGAGTTGAATATTGCAACAGCTCTTCAAAGTGTGAATAGCGCGAATAGCACACTTACTTTTTTGCTAAGCCCCCAGGTCATGTATTGGGAGGGACAAATTGCAAAAGCCGAACAGGACCTGGCAGATGCCAAGGCAGCCGCTATAAATTCCCCTTCTGCAGAGGCAGATAACAAGGTCAAACATGCTGAGGCGGTTCTTAAATACGCTAATGAGAACCTGATAGGCGCCAGGGGTTACTACCAGTATACCTACCTTCCAAAATATTTCACCGTAACAGATAAATCCACGAAGGTTAAATCCGTATCAGCCCCTTCAGATGCAAATATCGCAAAGGCCCGCGCCAATCTGGCTCAGGCCAAAGCTGCTGTTGTTGAGGCGCAAAATTATCTTGCGGCACTTAAAGGAGAACCGGTTCCAGACGATGCCTCCGGAGCCGATTTAACTGCTCTTGAAAATGCGCAATTAGCCTTGAAAAGCGCCGAGAACGACCTGGCAAATACGCGTTTGATCGCGCCAATCTCTGGAACCTTGATGTCTTTTGATATTACTTTGGGTAACAAAGTCGATACGTCCGCCACAGTAGTCATTGCCGATCTCAGCCAGCCCTTTATACAGGTTTACCTGGACCCTTCTGATTGGGACAACGTGAAAGTTGGCAAGGATGCTGAGATCACCTTCGATGCCCTGCCCGATTCAAAATTAACGGGAAAGGTAACCGAAGTGGACCCCGGCTTATATGTTTCTGGAAATACATCGGTCGTACGGGCATTGGTCAAACTTGACATACCGGAAAGCGGATTTAATCTCCCGATTGGCTCCACTGCTTCAGTTGATGTAATTGGCGGACGGGCGGATAACGCGCTGCTTGTGCCCATTGAGGCCTTGCATCCCGCCGGGGATCAATTTACGGTATTCGTCATGCAAGATGGCAAGCCCATTTTACGCGTGGTTCAAGTCGGCATACAGGATCAGATAAGCGCCGAAATTAAATCCGGTCTCCAGGCGGGAGACGTTGTAACCACCGGCATCTCGGAGACCAAGGCTCAATGAAAAACACGCGCACGATCATCGAAACAATTGACGTTACCAAAGTCTATGGCATGGGCGACATCATGGTTTCGGCATTGAAAGGCATAAGCGTACAGATCAAGGCCGGAGAATTTGTCGCCATTATGGGGCCCTCCGGCTCCGGCAAGAGTACGCTGATGCACATCCTTGGGTGTCTTTCACAGCCCACCGATGGACAGTACATCCTGGACGGAGAGGACGTCAGCCGTATGGATAAAGTCCAGCTCGCCTCAATCCGCAATCAGAAAATTGGATTTATCTTCCAGGCCTATAACCTGCTGGCGCGTACCAGTTCCCTGCGCAACGTCACCCTGCCCCTGCTTTATAACTATGCCAATCCCAGAACATCGGTTGAGGGCGATGAAAAGGCGCGCACCATGCTTGAGCTGGTGGGGCTGGCAGACCGAATAAATCATCAACCGCACGAGCTTTCCGGCGGACAGCAGCAGCGCGTGGCAATTGCGCGTGCGCTGATCAACGACCCCGTCATGGTCATCGCCGACGAACCGACCGGCAACCTCGACAGCAAATCAGGCGAAGAGATCATGGGCCTTCTTCACAAACTTCACGGGCAGGGTTCCACGATTGTCATGGTGACGCATGACCCAAAGATCGCCGCCCATACCCAGCGCACGATCACCCTCATGGACGGTCTTGTAGATCAAATCACCGAAAACGGGAAGAAACATGTTGTTCGGGAGGCTGAAAATGAAACCGTTTGAAGCGATGCGTATCGCGTGGGAAGCGATCCTGAAAAACAAGATCCGTTCATTTTTAACAATGCTCGGTATTATTATCGGCGTATCAGCCGTTATCATCATGGTTGGCATCAGCGCTGGAACCGAAGCCACCATCAGGGACCAGATCACCAGTCTCGGATCCAACCTGGTCTTCGTGCAGGGCAGCTTCTCACGCGGTGGACCAGCTCAAGCCCCTCAGGGAGGATTGACCTTCGAGGATGCCAGCGCCATTGAAAGTAATATAAACGGTGTGGTTTCCGTCGTTGTCGAACAAAACTCTTCAGAAGATATCAGATTTGGGGATGTTACACTGCAAAGCGTTGAACTGCTGGGTACCACGGCAGGCTTTACGTCCGTCCGTGATATGACCGTTGCCAGCGGACGTTTCTTTACGCAGACTGAAATCGACCGCAAACAAAAAGTCGTCGTGCTGGGCTCCAGCCTGGCTACTTCGTTGTTCGGCACTGGCGATCCCGTCGGCCAATATATTACTGTCGGTTCTACAAAACTCGCGGTAATCGGCGTATTTGCACAAAAAGGTCTGGTTGGAAACACAGATTTTGATGCGCGCGCTTACACACCCATTACCGTTGTCTTCCAAAAATTTACGCCCTCTGAATTTGCCAGATTTTTGGGGAACAGTGTGCGCTTGATCTATGTAAAAGTTGACCCGGATGTCAAACTCGAGGACGTCACAACCCAGATCAGCCTTTTACTCCTTAAACGCCATAAAGTTTCGGCGGATTCAGCGGACTTTACCATCACCACTCAGCAGGATGTCATTCAAACCCAGGAATCCACCACCGCCGCCTTCCGATCATTATTGGCATGGGTGGCAGGCGTGTCGCTTATCGTGGGCGGCATAGGGATCATGAACATCATGCTGGTGAGCGTAACGGAACGGACGCGAGAGATCGGCATCCGCCAGGCTGTGGGAGCAACCCCTGCGGATATCCGCCTGCAATTCCTGACCGAAGCGCTCATGCTCAGTATCGTCGGAGGATTGATTGGGACAGGAGTTGGCATAGGCGGCGCATATCTCTTCGGTGCGATCAGCGAAATGCGCACTGTTGTACAGCCGGCTTCCATCCTGCTCGCTTTTGGGTCGGCGGCAATCATCGGCGCCTTCTTTGGCTATTACCCAGCAAATCAGGCTGCGCAACTCGATCCTATTGAGGCTCTGCGTTACGAGTAAATTTTTGGAGAAAATAAAATGAAAAGAACTTTTATCACCACTCTAATATTCTTGACTTTCATACTGGCTGCTTGCGGCGCATCCAATACACAGACAACAAATCCCACTGGGAATAATAACTCCTTCGGCAATGCACCCCTGCCCCTGGCAACGGAACTGATGATCGGGACCTTTAAGCTCGAAGGCACCGATCAAGCCGTTACAGCAGATCAAGCCGCCCAGTTGATTCCCCTCTGGCAGGTTTATAAGGATTTGAGCACAAACGGTTCAGCCGCACAACAGGAAATTGATGCGCTCGCCGAGCAAATCCAGGGAACCATGACCCCGGAACAAGTTCAAGCGATCACAGATATGAAACTCACACAAGGGGATATCTTTCAAACCATGCAGGACATGGGTATCGCTTCGGCAAACAGACCCAATGCTTCGGGCACTCCTCGTCCCGGCGGTGGACAAGGCGGCAACTTCCCAGGTGGAGGCAATGGAGTTCCGGGAGGCGGTAATGTTCAAGGCGGCGGCAACGGGGCGCCGGACGGTGGACAGGGGTTCAATAATGGGCAGAATATATCGCCCGAGCAAATCGCGACCTTTCAAGCGCGCAGTGCGCAAAACAGCGGAATTGAAAGCTTCAATCGCATCCCATCCGCGTTATACGACGCCCTCATCAAATTATTACAAGACAAGAAATAATATATACATTGACGTCATATAACGGCGCATAAGAAGGTAACCGAGGTGCTCAATTAGCAAGGACCGCAAAATGAACAATAAATTCTTGTTGACTCTAATGATCGTTACGCTCATAGTAACCGCCTGCGCTTCAAACCTGTCGACGCCTGCCTCCGACTCGAACAGCAGCACTCTCTTGCCGATGCAGACCCAGCTCATCATTGGGACACTAAAACTTGAAGGAACAGCCAACGCAGTCACCTCTGCACAAGCCGCGGAACTGCTGCCAATGTGGTATGTGTTACAAGACCTGAATTCGAGTGAAGCTGCTGCACAAGCAGAAATAGATGGACTTGTTAGCCAGATAAAGGAAACGATGACCAAAGATCAAATCCAGGCCATCTCAGACATGAAACTTGGCACACAGGATATGATGACTGCCTTGCAGGAAAATGGAGGCATCCTTCCTAGTTCCTCGCAAGCTGGGTCAACTTCCAGTGTGATTGGAGGCAATGTTGGCGGTCCCCCTGATATGGGAGGTGATATACCCGTCGATCCAAGTGGAATGCCCGGTGTAATGCCATCCACTGGAATATCATCCCCAAGCAGCGATACCAGATCGATGCCCATCATGGACAACAGCACTCCGTCCGCCTTGTTCGATGCCGTGATTGTGCTTTTGCAAAAGAAAATCGAATAACAAAGATTGTTTCGATAAAGGTATAAAGGTTGTTATTGATGGTAACGATGACGGTACCCACAGCCATGCTTGCACCGATCTTTACCTTATCCGCATTTGCAACAGCAACATTCGTAAAGCCGATCAGAAAAGAAAAGTATTCCTGAAGAAAGCCTCTTATGATATCCACACTATGCACACCATGATCGTTTCCAGGTTAAGAGAAAAACCATCTTTCTTAGGAATCCGAAGAAATTTGTTACTTTGGATCGTTCTGGCTGTCTTCCTGGTCGGTTCTGGCAGTTTCAGCTATTACAAATTGATCTACCAGCCATGGCAGGCAGCCAGTAAAACGTCTGCCATGCAGACTGCGACCGCTCGTCTGGGGGACCTGATTCTCTCTACCAGTGGTACCGGAACGCTGATTGCCAGCGATGAAAGGGAACTGGCTTTCACTGCCGCTGGGACAGTGACGAAATTATCGGTAAAAGCCGGTGATCAGGTGGAGGCGGGCGAATTGCTCGCCGAGGTGGACAGCCCTGCCGCACAGGCAAATTACACCGAGGCGCAGCATAAATACCGCGAACTCACCTCTGCCGTGGCAAGCGCTTCCGCGCAAGTGGCAGTAACACAGGCCCAAACCGATTTACAACGCGCCCTGAATTACCTCGAATACCTGATCAGTTCACAGGTGCTGCACTGGGAACAGGAAGTGGCCCAAGCCAAACAAGATTTGATAAGGGCAGAGGATCAGGCCAAAGTTAATCCATTAGATGAAAATGCCGGCGAGCAATTAAAGGAAGCCCAGGCTTATCTGGCCTTTGCAGACGGCATGCTGTCTGATGCATGGGAACTTTATACCAATGAATACGTATTTGAGCATTTTGTCGCGAGCCGGGGTGGCAAGCGTTATCTCTCCATACCGACAGAACTGGAAATTCGTCTAGCCCGCGCCGCAATTGACGAAGCCCGTAATCAACTAATGGAGAGCAAGGACTTATACGAGGTCTTGACCGGGGGGCCAATGCCGCAGGTTGCAAGCAGCGACGCCCTTATTGAATTGCAGCAAGCCAAACTTGGACTTCAAGACGCGCAGACTGTCCTGGACGGCACCAGAATTTTCGCTCCGATCTCCGGGACGATCATGGCAGTGGATTCATCGGTCGGAAATATGGTCGGTACCAGCACGGTCATCGTGATCGCCAACCTCAGCCAGCCTAAGCTTGAAATCTACCTGGACGCTTCGAATTGGGACAAGGTTGCGATTGGCAGTCAAGTGGAGGTTACCTTTGACATGCTCCCTGATCGGGTTTTTACAGGGCAGGTGGCCGAGATGGACAGGGAGTTATACACAAGCTTCAATTCATCGGCGATCAGGGGAACGGTTTCACTGACAGAATCATTTTCTGAAATCAATCTGCCCATGGGCGCCAGCGCATCAGTTGAGGTGATCAGCGGACAGGTCAGGAACGCGGTGCTCGTCCCGGTTGAGGCCTTGCACGAGATCGGCCCTGACCAATATACCGTTATTGTAGTTGAGGACAACCAACCTCAATTGCGCCTGGTCGATGTTGGACTTCGGGATGAATTGTATGCCGAGGTTAAGTCGGGTCTTAACGAGGGCGAGATCGTCGTCACAGGTCTCGCGAAGGTTAAGTGATGGTCAAATTACCTGTCAGCAAACAAGCCCCAGAAATAGTAATGAAGAAACAAACCTGGTTTATCTTCTTTCTTTTATCTGTACTTTTCCTGGCTGCCTGCGGTCAGGCGAAATCAACGTCATCCGCTGAGGCAGATGCGTCCATATCTGATATCTACACGGCTGTGGGTTTGACTCTGGCCGCAAACAATACGCTTACAGCCTCGCCGCAGCCTGTTGATTCGGCAATTGTATTATCTCCGGCAGCCACATTACCTCCTACGACAACATTACCCCCAACAGAATCCTTCCCTGCCTTGACCTTGACTCCCTATCCAACACCCACATATGAGTTTTCAAATATTGTCGCATGCAATAATTCCGTATATGTCAAAGACGTAACCATCCCGGATGGGACAATCCTAAAGCCAGGCGAGACTTTTAAGAAAACATGGCAACTTAAGAATACAGGCACATGCCGCTGGACCGAGGGGTATTCGATCGCGTTCATTAGCGGCTACAGTTTGGACGGTCAAACAACCACCATTGACAAACGTGTTGCAGCGGGTAAAACTGCGAATATATCGATATCGCTGACTGCCCCGGAGGTCGAAGGCGCGTTTAACGGATACTGGCTGCTCACCGACGAAAGCGGCACAGGGTTTGGTCAATTGATCAATGTACAGATTGTTGTTTCATATGATGATTAAACTTCTTAATGCATTGAACAAATCATCCGTGGGCCTGCGGAGATTGGTATACTGGGAAAGAAATCATGTCTCATACCATCCTTGTCGTTGACGATGAGAAACGCCTGGTCTCGCTCCTGCACAGTTATCTTACCCAGGAGGGCTATCGCGTTGTCACTGCTTATAACGGCAAAGACGCCTTACTCATCGCACAAAAGGAAAAACCGGATTTGATCATCCTCGACATCATGATGCCGGAGATGAACGGCTACGACTTCATGCGTGTGCATCGCGCCAAATACGACACCCCCATCATCATGCTGACCGCCAGGGTCGAAGACGATGATAAAGTGATTGGACTAGAACTCGGCGCGGACGATTACGTAACCAAACCGTTCAAGCCCCGCGAACTGATGGCGCGGGTAAGAAACATCTTAAGACGTAAGGGGCAATCGGAACCAATTGGGAAAACCCTCAAAGTGGCGGGCATTAATTTGGACCGGGAGAGCCGCGAAGTATTCGTCGGTCAGCGGGGCATCGATTTAACTCCCTCCGAATTTGATCTGCTCGCCGCGCTCATGGCCAGCCCCGGGAAGGTTTTTTCGCGTCTCGACCTGCTCGATGTGATTCAAGGCGTCCGCTATGAGGGCTATGAACGCACCATCGATACTCACATCAAAAATCTTCGCGCAAAAGTTGAAAACGACCCGCGCAAACCGCGTTACATTGAAACCATTTATGGTGTTGGTTATCGCCTGGTAAAAGGTTGATGAAATGCGTTCACTAACCACCAAATTGATTCTTGCCTTCCTTGCCGTCAGCCTCATCAGCATCGGTGTTATCGTGGGACTCACCCGTTTCTCCACAAATCGTGAGTTCAATAAATTCGTTTCAAATCAATACGAAACTGACCTCACTAATGAACTTGCCCGCTATTACCAGGCCAATGACACCTGGGATAATGTCGGCCAGGCTGATCTCGGGCTGACAGCCAGCCCTCTTGGACTGGGAGGCGAACGCCTGCCCTCCAATTTTAGTGTGTCCAACCTGGACGGGGTGGTCGTCCGTGAAAGCTTTACCCACAAGATGGGCGATATTGTAGGAGTGGCTGAGCTAGAAAAATCAATCCCCATTCAGGTCAACCAGGAAACCATTGGCTACCTGATCATAGAAAGACCGCCAAACAGAAGGGGTCTGATGGAAAATGAATTCCTCGCCCGCCTAGATCTGTTTCTGTATTTTAGCGCCATCGGCACAGTAGTACTTGCCTTTCTTTTTGGAACCATTCTTTCCCGCACGATTACCAAACCGATCCGTGAATTAACCTCTGCCACCCATGCCATAGGCGGCGGAAATCTTGGACAAAAAGTGCCCATCCGTTCAAAGGATGAGATCGGCGAACTGGCGTCTTCCTTTAACAAAATGAATGACGATCTTGCGCGTTCCTTCAACCTTCGCAAACAAATGACCGCCGATATCGCCCACGAGCTGCGCACGCCGCTCAGCCTCATCATCGGTCACGCCGAGGCCGTGCATGATGGCGTGCTTGAACCCACGCGCGAAAATTTCGAGATCATCCGCGAGGAAGCCGGCCGCCTCGAACAACTCGTCAATGACCTGCGGACTTTATCGCTCGCCGATGCGGGCGAACTTTCTGTGGAATTCCAACCCGTGGATATCAACCTGCTCATTAGCGAAATCCACGCCCATTATTTGACCCTGTTCAACCAGCATCGCATCGCCCTTAACCTCGATCTTGCTCCCGTTAGTCTGACGGCGAATCTCGACCCAAACCGCCTTGCCCAGGTCATCAATAATATACTGGATAACGCCCTGCACTACACCCCGCAAGATGGAAAAGTCATTATTACCACCTGCCAGGAAAATGACATGATCCGAATCGTCATCCAGGATAATGGCGCTGGCGTCTCGCCTGAAGAAGCCGCGCATCTGTTTGACCGTTTCTATCGCGCTGATAAATCCCGCACGCGCGACGAAGGCGGCTCCGGTCTGGGGCTGGCGATTGCCAAATCCATTATCGAACTGCACAAGGGCAGAATCTGGGCGGAAAGCGAAAAACGAAAGGGCTTGAAGGTCATTATTCAATTGCCGAGTGTAAAATAGGGGATATGAACCTCAACACCATCCTCCCTGACTCCCGCGTCCACACCCGCCTGATTGACCGCCTTGCCTATGCCAACGACGCCTCGTATTTTCGGCTGGTGCCGCAGGCGGTGGTGCAACCCAGTTCCATCAGCGAAATACAATCCCTGTTCAAATTTACACAACAAAACAAAATCCCGATGACCTTCCGCGCGGCAGGGACCAGTCTCTCTGGTCAGGCTGTGACCGACGGAATCCTGGTGGATATCTCCAAACATTGGGGAAATTACAGCGTTGAAAATAAGGGAACTCACATCCGTTTCCAACCCGGCCTCGTCGGCGGCTTCATCAACCATGTGCTCAAACCCTATCGCCGCCGCATCGGCCCCGACCCCGCTTCCATTGATGCGTGCATGATGGGCGGCATCCTGGCCAATAACTCCAGCGGTATGTGCTGCGGCGTGACCGAGAATTCCTATCGCACGCTTCACTCGATGACTTTTGTTTTGCCCAACGGATTCACCCTCGACACGGCCGACCCAAACGCCAATCAAATCTTCGAGAACGAACAACCGCATATCGCAAAAGGATTACTCGAACTCAAAAAAAGAATCATCGAGTCTCCCTCACCCCTGCGCCCCTCTCCCAGTGGGAGAGGGGGTGAGGGAGAAACACTCGCCCAGCGCATTCATCGCCGTTATCAAATGAAGAACAACAATGGCTACCTGCTCAATGCCTTCCTTGATTTTGATGCCCCGCTCGACATCCTCACGCACTTATTGATCGGCTCCGAAGGCACGCTCGGATTCATCGCCGAGGCGGTTTTACACACGCTGCCCGATTACACCTGCAAATACACAGGCCAGTTATATTTCAAAAATATCCAGGACGCCGCCTCCGCGATTTATCCCATCAAACAATCGGGCGCGCGCGCCGCGGAAATCATGGACAGGGAAGCCTTGCGCTCGGTGGAGAACCTCCCTGGCGCGCCTGGGATTTTGAGGCAACTGCCGAACGGCGCGACGGCGATTCTGGTGGAGTATCAAGCCGAAGATATAGAATCAATTTCCAGATTTGGAAAAGAGGCGCAGCGCGTCGTCAGGAATCTGCACTTGATTCACGATGTCCATTTCACAGATGACCCGCTCATGCAGGCGTCATTATGGAAACCGCGTAAAGGCATCATCCCATCTGTCGGCGCGATGCGGCCGCCTGGCACGACATCTGTAAACGAAGATGTTGCATTTCCCGTTGAGTATCTTGCGGACGCGGTCACCGACCTGCGCCAGCTCTTCGACGAGCATGGCTATCCCGATGGCGTCATCTTTGGTCATGCGAAGGATGGCAACCTGCATTTTCTGGTCAATCAGGCCTTTGATAACGACGGGCAAATACATCGCTTCGATAAATTTTTGCGCGCGCTGGTCGGCATCGTCAGCGGCAAATATGACGGCGCGCTCAAAGCCGAGCACGGCACGGGGCGCAATATGGCGCCGTTCGTCG
This sequence comes from uncultured Anaerolinea sp., assembly GCA_964511765.1. Taxonomy (GTDB): domain Bacteria; phylum Chloroflexota; class Anaerolineae; order Anaerolineales; family Villigracilaceae; genus Villigracilis. Next base: position 5,307 of record CAZEGE010000005.1, on the reverse strand, counting down.
GGACCGAATGGGGTGCCCAAGGGTATGCCATCATGCGCGATCTCAAATCACTGCTCGACCCCGATCACATGCTCAACCCGCATGTGATCATCAATGACAACCCGCAGGCGCATGTGACTCATCTCAAGAGTCTTGCATTGGTCGCGCCTGAAATTGATAAATGTATCGAATGTGGATTTTGCGAATCGAAGTGTCCAAGCGGACGATTGACCATGACTCCCAGACAGCGCATCGTCGTGCAGCGTGAACTTTCCCGCATGCGCCTGGCCGCTTTTAATTCACACGATGCTGATTCTATTTCAAATGATTTTTCCTACGCTGGGATAGACACCTGCGCCCTCGACAGTTTATGCGGAACCGCCTGTCCCGTCGGTATCAACACAGGCGATTACATCAAACGCCTGCGAATCAAATCAGTCGAAGATGAAAAATCGGCGCTATGGGTTGCAGGCAACTTTGCGTTTGTAGAAAAAGCCATTGGTTGGGGCGTCCGCATGGGACACGTCGCTGAAAAAGTGATCGGCCTGAATGGTGTCAAATCAATTTCCATTGTTGCTGAAAAAATAACAGGCGCAACATTGCCAAAATGGAATCATTCCATCCCTCACCCCGCTCGCCTCCCATCTCCCACTGAGAGAGGGGTTGGGGGTGAGGGCAAAATAGATTTCATCTACTTCCCCTCCTGCATCTCGCGCCAATTGGGAATGCCAAAAAGTGAGGGTCTCCTTGAAGGTGACCCTCACTTGAGCCTCGTCGAAACCTTGATCGCCATCGCCCAACGCGCGGACATTAACTTACACATTCCCGAAAACGTGACCGGTCATTGCTGCGGCATGCCCTTCGCCTCGAAAGGATATAAGCAAGCCTACCGAGCCACTTTGCATAAAACGCTGATGCAAATGTGGGAATGGTCTGAGCATGGAAAATATTCCGTCATCATTGACACCACCTCCTGCACGCATACCCTGCGCACTTGCAGTGACGATCTCAGCGCCGAAGACAGGGAACTGTGGAATAAATTGACCATCCTGGATGGCGTTGAATTTTTACACGACTATGTTTTACCTAAACTTGAAATCCACCCTGTTGACGATGAGGTCATTTTGCATCCCAACTGCTCCGCCCGTAAATTAGGCTTGGACGCCAAAATGTTAGACATCGCCAAACAATGCGCCAAATCTGCGACCGTCCCGCTGCATCTCAGCTGCTGCGCCTTCGCCGGGGATCGCGGACTACTCCTGCCTGAGTTGACCCAATCCGCTACGGAAAAGGAAACCGCCGAAGTCAACACACGTGATTACGACGGTTATTATTCATCCAATATCACCTGCGAGATCGGAATGAGTGAAGCGACGGGAAAGGATTATTTATCCATTGTGTATTTGGTCGAGAAGGCAAGCAGGTAATCAACATCACAACAGATGGTAAAATCAAAAAAAGAAAGAGGCTGATCATGCTTGCTGAAACCCGATACGAGCATATTGTTCTGAATGAAGCGCATATCCCCATCATTACAGGGACAACGATGAAGGTAATTGAACTTGTCCTGGCTCAGGCTGCTTACGGCTGGAGTGCGGAAGAACTTCACATTCAATTCCCTCATCTGTCCCTCGGGCAAATTTACTCAGCGCTGGCTTACTACTGGGATCATCGGGAGGAGTTGGAAAGTAATATAGAAACGCGCATCCAGAAAACCGAGCAGATACGCAAATCTGCGCCTGTATCGCCGCTTATCAAACGCCTGAAAGACAAGGGGATCATCTAATAATTCCCTTTTCGCTTTACATGGATCATCATGTTCCAAAAGCGATCACAGTTGGCTTGCGTTTACGAGACATTGACGTTTTAACCGCGTACGAAGACAACGCCGGTCAACTTGACGATAACCTTTTGCTCCAACGAGCGCATGAATTGGGAAGGGTGCTTTTCACCCAGGATGACGATTTGCTGGAAGAAGCCGCAAAATGCCAGCGTGCAGGTATTTCCTTTTCAGGGGTAATTTATGGACATCAATTACGTGTGACAATTGGGGTTTGCATTCAAGACTTGGAAATCATCGCTCAAAACGGGGATAGAGAAGACTTGGAAAATCAGGTGCTATTTCTCCCTCTGTAAATGCGGAAGAGTTTTCATTCCATTTTTACAACCTCTTCCTTAGTCTCGATCACTTCCGCTTGCAACTTTCCTGCGGATAGTTCGCGCAAACCTGATTGAAACACCTCAAATTCATCCACGGGGAGTTGCATGGTCATCGTTATGTCCCCTGCAAAATCCTCGCCGAGGACCTTTCCGTGATGACGCGTCCCGAGTAAACGCACGCGCTCCAATAAATTATACGGAATCACCAACATGACCACATGGACTGAAATTCTGCGTCCGCGTCCCACCGCGTTGACAACCATCTGAGCGGACTCAGTATACGCTTTTACCAATCCGCCTGTGCCAAGCAAGGTCCCGCCGAAGTAGCGCGTGATGACCAGCGCCACATCGCCGAGTCCGCTGCCGCGCAGGACGGCCAGCGCGGGCTTACCCGCTGTGCCAGATGGTTCTCCATCGTCGGAAAAATATTCGGTCAGGGTATTGCCGCCGCCGATAATGTAAGCGGACACGTTGTGAGTCGCATCGGCAAATTCTTTTTTAATGCGCGCCATAAAGGCGCGCGCTTCATCAATGGAAAAAGCGGGCGCGAGCGTGGCAATGAAACGCGAATTGACCACGACTTTCTCACGGCGAATTTCAGAGAGAGGGACCAGATAAGGTTTGCCCATGAGAAAGATTTTACTTGATATTCTGTTCAGACCCTAAAGGTTTCCCACGCTGATTCTCACTTATAATGTCAAACATCTCCACAGGCATGTACGGGATAACGAACGAAACCTTTAGGGTCACACGCAAGCGGCTCAACGAATTAGCAGAACAGCACTCCGATGCCAAATCCTCGTTACAGCATTGGTACAAGCAGGCAAAGACAATGGATTTCAAATCATTTGCAGAATTGCGAAAAACTTTCGGGAGCGCCGATCAAGTTGGAAATTTAACGGTTTTTAATATCGGTGGCAACAAAGTGCGCCTGATAGCCGCCATCCATTACAATCGGCGCACCATTTACATTCGTGCTGTATTTAAGCCACCAGGAGTATGATGAAGGAAAGTGGAAGGAGTAAGCCATGTTGGATATAAAGATTGAACAAGCCTCTCCGCATTGGACGGAAGTTTCAAAAATCCTTTATTTACCGCACAGCGAAAAGGAATATACGGAGGCTGTCCGATTGTTGGATAATTTGATCGACGCCATCGGCGAAGATGAAAACCATCCACTGGCTTCCTTGATGGAAATACTGGGACTGCTCATCGAAAAGTATGAAGATGAGCATGTACCAGAGATAACTGAAATATAAAGCAATAGTTCCTGGGTAAGTTCAGGGATTATTTGAATCTTGCCCCAGCTTGCCTCCCCCAAGTCCGAAGATAAAAACTTGGAATGCGTATGTGTATGGACTGGTCAACTCGTCGGATTTGGGGGAGGTGCCCGTCAGGGCAGAGGGGTCTTTTTCCTGTATAATCCCACACAGGAGACTTCACATGACGGGGTGCATCGAAAAGACCGTTTTCATCTGTTTGCTTGCTCCGCCAGAGAGAAAAGGAGGCCATCATGGGTTTCAGGTTTAGGAGATCTATCAAGATTGCACCTGGAATAAAAATGAATATAAGCAAACGAGGTGTAAGTAGTATCGGTGTAGGTAGTTTCAACTTTGGAAGTCGTGGTGTTCACCAGAATATCTCAATCCCTGGAACAGGTATCTCGTACCGCTCAAAATTAATTGGATCGCCTAAGAAAGCGTGCACAAGTTCAATAAAACAACAACGCCAAACAACATCTGTACCTGTTACTCTTGCATTACAAGATGATGGAAACATCATTTATCTTGATAAAAACGGGAAACCGCTCCCTGCGAATCTTGTTCAAGCAACAAAGAAACAAAATAAGGAATTAATCTTAAATTGGCTGGAACAGCAAAGTGAAAAATACAATTCTGGTAGAGAGTCTTTATTGAAGATTCACCTCAACACCCCGGCACCAGAAGGAGAAGTTCTTGTAAATCCCAAACCCCAACCACCTAAATTTCAGACACATGGATTGATGTCAGCATTATTTTCGGGGCAGAAACAAAAGATAGATGAAAAAAATAAAAAAGTCCAACAAGAGCACGAAGAGGCATTAATACAATGGGAGAAGGCTGAGCAAGCGCTTAAAAATGACCCTGAAGTAATGAGTGCTGTAATAACCAACGCTTTGGTTTCCATAGAATGGCCAAGGGAAACTTCTGTGTCTTTCGATATTGTTGACAATGGCAATACCATCCTGCTTGATGTAGACCTCCCAGAAATAGAAAATATGCCTACACAACGGGCACAAATAAGCAAGAAAGACTTCAAGTTAACGACAAAAGATATTTCACAATCACAAATACAAGTTGATTATTTGACGCATATTCATGCGATTGGTTTTCGCTTAATTGGGGATGTTTTTGCTTATTTACCGTCAGCATCAAGTGTTGTATTTTCGGGTTACTCTCAGCGTGCCAACAAGAAAACAGGTCAAATAATAGATGAATATTTATATAGTGTTCGAGTTCCAAGAAATGCATGGGGGCAAATAAATTTCAAAAATTTAGAGACAATTGATGTTGTCGCTTGTTTTGATATGTTCGAGATCAGACGAAACATTACTCAACGAGGAATTATTTCGCCTATAGAACCATTTACAAGTTGAAGCACGAGAAATAAAAGTGTTCATTGGGTTTTATCTAAATGGAGAATCTTTTATGAACGAAATAGAAGTAAGAGAGATTGACAGATTCGATGCAATTTCAGAAGATGGTAGAGTCTTTACAGTGGTGGTTTATCAGGATTTCATAATTAACCATTATCATGATGGTACTACTTCCAGAATACCCGGGCGAAAAACAGCGAAAACCACCGAAGGTTATTATGCGAACTATAAAGACAATAACACCTTCCAAATTGTAGAGCTAGACCTTATGGTGACAAGAGTTGAAACTTAGAAATACTAAGTGGTAAATTTGAAGTAAAGAACTCTGAGATTTTGGGAATCTCCAAGTTCTTTATTTAATTCTCTTTATCTTCGCGGTGAATTAATACCTCCCCCTCTCAACAATCACATCTGGCTTGGGCAACTGCCAGCCCCTCCCCGTCCCTCCCCAAGTCCGAAATAGTGAATAGATATAACAATTTGATATTTATAATTCGGACTTGGGGAGGGTGCCACGAAGTGGCGGGAGGGGC
>CAZEGE010000004.1:21616-84473 GCA_964511765.1 uncultured Anaerolinea sp. | reverse complement strand
AGATCAGGTCTTGGCTGTTCTCCACCAGATCGCGATAGCGGTCCTCGCTTTCGCGCACAGCGGCTTCCGCCTGTTTGCGCTCGGTGATATCCCTCACATTCAACACAATCCCCTTCACCGCCGGGTACTTAAGCAGGTTATTCCCTAATATTTCCACGATCCGCCACATCCCATCTTTGTGGTGGAAACGAAGTTCGATTGGATCGGGCGCCAAGCCTGAAATTTTGGAGCGGCTGGCAAGGGCTTGCAGGGCAAGCGGCAGGTCGTCTGCATGAATGAATTCGACGATATTCCTGCCAATGACTTCGTCAGCCTGGTATCCGGTGATGCGCAGGGCGGCGGGGCTGACGTAGTTCAGGTTCCCGTCCGCGGTGATGGTCAGGATCATGTCAGAAGCGTTCTCGATCAGCGCGCGGAAACGCTCTTCGCTCTCGTGGAGTTGCTGCTGCTCCTGGAGGCGCTCGGTCACGTCAATGATGAAGCCTTCATAGAAAAGAACCTTTCCGTCTTTATCTTTAATGGCGCGGGCTGTGGTTTGCGTCCAAATGTGACTGCCATCTTTGCGGTAATGCTCATCAAGAGAATTGTGGATTTCCCCGCGCTCAGCCAAAACGCGTTGGAATTCCTGCCGCGTGGAAGAGTTCACATAAACCTGGTCACTGATACTGGTAATTTCCGTGATCATTTGTTCAGGCGAATCGTATCCATAGATTTGCGCCATGGCCGAGTTGACGTTGCGAAAGCATCCCTGCGGCGTGGATTGAAAAATTCCTAGCGGCGCCTGCTCGAAAATAGACCGGTAGTCTTCCTCGGCGCTGTGTAAGGCAGTTTCCGCCTGCTTGCTCTCGGTCTTTTTTTCATGAGGCTTGGGTGTGACTGCTTTATGTGTTGGAGGGGCTTCCTGGGTTTTCGATTTCCCTCGACTGATCGGCTTCGTGGGGTTGCGATCCACTTTCATTTTTTGCTCCGAGACTGATAAGCTTGTGTAAAATTAGAACAAATTTTCGGGGGGGGTAAAACGAGCGGGGTTTAAGCGTGAATTGAGATACGTTGAAGAAGTTTTTTGTATGTTTGATTTCCTCAGGGCGTTCGGTTTCGTGGGGTTGCGATCCACTTTCATGTTTTGCTCCTTAAGTCAGAGAAACAGGACTCTCGCTTGTTATTCTGAGCGAAGCGACACTTGCGCCGCACGTGATTTGCTTAGCAAATCATGCAGGTGAGAATCTCTACGATTGTCTCAGAGACCCTTCGCTCGCCCCTTCACTTCGTTCAGGGCTTCGGCTCAGGGTGACATGGAAAAGCGGGGTTGAGCGAAAGTCCTAAGAAAAGGAAGCGATCAAATATATTTATACAATTTAGGAAAGTATACCCCAATTACAGATAGCGTCCCCAATCCTTGACTCCGATCTGCTTTATCTAACAGTTCCTTTAGATCGCACCATCTGTTTGATCTTTGGAATTTTTTCGCCCTTCAATTCAGCCACTTCATCCGATGTGAGATACCTCCATTGGCGAGGTTTAAGGTTGCCTAATTTCAAGGTGCTGATCCGCAGACGTATGATTTTCACCACCGGCAAACCCAGCAGCCTGCCCACCTCGCGTATTTGACGTTTTTTCCCTTCCCCCATGACCACGCGAATCCACGCGCCTTTGCCTGAAGTGGAAAGAAAATTCACCTCTGCGGGCGCGGTCTTATCGCCATCCTCGAGAACGACACCCCTGCGCCAGGCATCCATTTGCTTTTCATCGGGGCGCTTCGCAACCAGCACGCGGTATTCCTTCTCATGTCCATAGCGCGGATGGGTTAACTTATTGGTCAACTCGCCGTCGTTGGTCATCAGGATCAACCCTTCCGAGTCGAAATCCAAACGGCCAACAGGGTAAAGATGTCCCTCCACGGGAATCAAATCACGCACAGTCTGGCGGTCGTCCTGTCCCTCCGCAGCGGAAAGGACATTGCGAGGCTTATACAGGGCAATATACGTCAGGGACTCAGCTTTTGAAAGCGCTTTCCCATCCACCATGACTTTATCAACTGAAAGATCAGCCTTTTGCCCCAACACTGCCAGCTTGCCATTCACGCGCACGCGCCCCTCCGTGATGAACACTTCACAGGCGCGGCGGGAACCATATCCCGCCTGGGCAAGCAATTTTTGTAAACGTTCCTGCATATAAGATTAGCCTTTCAATAACTCTGCATGTACGGTTTCCACTTCCACAGGCGCGGCAAGCGGTGGCAATTCAATAATCGAACTCAAACCAAAATGCTGTAAAAATTCAGGCGTGGTCGAGTATAAAATTGGACGGCCCGGTCCCTCAGTGCGTCCGGACTCCTGAATGAGGCCCTTGCTCAACAAACTTTTCAGCATACCGTCACTATTCACGCCGCGGATCGAGTCCACCTGTGGGCGCGTAGCCGGTTGTTGATAGGCAATGATTGCCAATGTCTCCAACGCAGCACGGCTGAGATGCGTGGTCGCTTCCAGGCCAAGAAAGCGCTCAACGATGGAAGCCAGTTCAGCGGCAGTGGTCAATTGCACGCGCCCAGCACTTCGTTGTAAACGCAGACCCCGGTTTAAGAGTGAATCGTCAAGTTCTTTAAGTCCGCGCTCGATCACCGAAGGCGTCACATCCAGCGCCGCCGCAAGCTGACCGACGGGCACAGGTTCCGCAGAAACAAACAACATCGCCTCGATCTTCGCCCCAAGACTTAACTCAGTATTTGAAATGGATTGAGAGTCGCTCATGCTATAATTACTCCAATAAAAAATTATATGCTCAAAAACAAGAAAATCAAGGTCATGAAAATAAAAACCTCTAAACTTTACCTTTTCGTCACATCCCTTGTGCTCGCTTCATTGGCCTGTACTATTTTCATCGGCGGACCCGACTATCCCGCTCAAAGCGTGCCCGCCTCGCCGGATGAAGTTCAAAACATGCGTCAGCAGTTCGAACAGGCTGTGATCGCCGGCGCACAAACCGGCATTGTCACACTACAGATCACAGAGGGCCAGCTCACGTCCTACCTGGCGGACAAAATGGCACAAAAAACCAGCCCGCCTTTCACCGACCCACAAGTATTACTTCGCAATGGTCAAATGCAAATGTACGGCAAGATCGCACGCGGTATGTTCACTGCCAATATGCTGATTACCATGAATGTCGGCATCGATGAAACAACAGGGCAGCCAAAGATCGAAATTGCATCGGCGGATTTCGGTCCATTCCCGGCCCCTGAGGGCATCAACTCTGCCATGAGTGCGGTTATTGAGGAAGCATTCACCGGTTCCATCGGACCCATTGCAGTTGGCTTTCGTCTGGAATCAATTGCCATTGCAGATGGCATTATGACCTTGACCGGCCGGATCAAATAGCGGCTGGATTATACCCGACATGCCCCGCCTCGGACTCCGCCCTCACCTGCTCTTCATGCTGTCGACATTTCTCTGGCTGACAGTTTCCTGCCGTTCCCCGCAGGTCGGCGAGGAAATCGTCGTCAGCATCACGGCGGATGGAACAACGAGCAAAGTCACCACAACGGCGGGGAGCACAGTAACTCAAGCATTGCAAAGCGCTGGTATTGTGCCAGGTAATCTCGACCGCGTTGAGCCACCGTTTTATACCGTATTAAGTGACGGCGATAACATTAAATTGACACGGGTGGTTGAACTCTTTGAAACCGAGCAGGTTGTGGTCCCATTTGAAAGACAGGTCGTCCGCAATGAAACCCTGCCCGAGGGCCAGACGAGGCTTGTCCAAGCCGGCCTAAACGGGCTGGAAGAAATAACCTACCGCAGGATTCTTGAGGATGAAGTTGAAATCATTAGGTCAACAGTAAAGACCGTTACCTTGAGCGAAGCATTGCCCGAGATCGTGATGGTCGGAGCGCAATCGTCATATACGCCGTTGAATATTTCCGGCACGCTGGCCTATCTGGCGGGCGGCAATGCGTGGATCATGGAAGGCTCCACCGCAAACCGCCGTATCATTGTCAGCACCGGTGACCTGGACGGGCGCATCTTTGTCTTATCGCCGAACGGCGAATATTTGGTATTTACTCGTAAATCCAAAAAACCTGCGGATGAAGAGATTAACACTTTGTGGGCAGTGCGGACAAGAAACCTTGACCCTAAACTCATCTCACTGCATGCGTCAAACGTGGTACATTTCGCGGCATGGATACCGGGCACAAATTCGGTTGCATATTCCACCGTTGAACCGCGCAGTGCGGTTCCTGGCTGGCAGGCAAATAATGATCTTTATCGAATCAGCATCACTGGAGGCAGTCCGCGTAAATTATTAAGCACAAATAGCGGCGGAGTGTACGGCTGGTGGGGAATGTCCTTTGCCTATTCGCCCGATGGTAAACTGGCATACGCCCGCCCGGACGGGATCGGGTTGGTCGACCAGGACGGTGGTTATCTTAAACCCCTGCTGGACATTACGCCACTGAACACACACAGCGATTGGGCCTGGATCCCTCCACTGGCCTGGGGCGCAGACGATGAAAGTATATATTTTGTCAGCCACGCGCCGGCGCCAGCGCCCATTACCAGCGAGGAATCGCCTTATTTTGACCTCACAGCCACCTCGTTCAGCAACGAGGCGACGGTGTCGATTGTCCATTCAGCAGGCATGTTCTCTTATCCTTCCATTTCACCGATCAGGATAAATGGAAAGGAAAAATTCTATCAAGTGGCTTATTTGCAATCCATCTTTACCGATCAGAGTGACACCAGCCGATATCGATTGATGGTCATGGACCGTGATGGTTCGAATAGCAAATTACTCTTTCCGCCTGCAGACTCAAATGGGATCGAACCTCAGACCCCTGTCTGGGCGCCAGGACCGTTCGAGGGACAAATGGGAAATTTTATTGGTGTGCTTTATCAAGGCAATCTCTGGCTGATTGACAGTGAAAACGGTTACGCATATCAGGTTACCGGCGATGGCTTATTAAGTGAAATCGATTGGAAATAAAATCATGAAAGAGGAAAAATAATGCGAATATTGATCACAGGCGCGGCGGGGTTTCTCGGATCTCACTTGAGCGACCGTCTCCTTGCAGACGGGCATGAAGTCATTGGAATGGATAATTTCATCACGGGCAGTCCGGATAATATCGCGCACCTTGCCAACAATGAGAAATTTACCTTCTACAAACGGGATGTATCAAATTATATTTTTGTACCCGCCAAAGTGGATGCGATCCTGCATTTCGCATCACCCGCCAGCCCGAACCCGCAATCGAAATCAGGATACTTCAACCTGCCGATCCAAACCATGAAAGCGGGCGCGCTTGGAACGCACAACTGTCTCGGTATCGCCCGCATACAGAAAGCGCGTTTCCTGCTGGCTTCCACCAGCGAGATTTACGGCGACCCCGAAGTTCACCCGCAGGCCGAGACCTATGCCGGGAATGTGGATCCCATCGGCACGCGCGCTGTCTATGACGAAGCAAAACGCTTTGCCGAATCGTTGACAATGGCATATCACCGTTTTCATGGCGTGAACACAAGCATCGTCCGCATCTTCAACACCTACGGTCCACGCATGGACCTTGAAGATGGCCGCGCCCTGCCCAATCTGCTCAAGCAAGCTTTGCTTGGACAAGCCCTCACCGTATATGGGGACGGAAGCCAGACTCGTTCGTTCTGCTATGTGGACGATCTGGTCGACGGAATCATAAAACTGCTTTACTCGGATGAGCATTATCCTGTCAACATCGGCAATCCAGATGAAATGACAATCCTTCAATTTGCCGAAGCCATAAATAGAATCACAGGGAATAAGGCAGGGATCGTCTATCAGGAAGATTCGCGAAGCGCGCGTGACCCGCAAAGACGGCAGCCCGATATCACCCGTGCGCGGGAAATCCTAAAATGGGAACCAAAGGTCGATCTCGAGGAGGGTGTCCGCCGTACCATTCCATTCTTCAAAAATAAATTGGGCCTGTAATGATCCTGACTGACACACGAGAACGCAACCGTTTCTTGAAATTTGCCCTGGTGGGCGCCTTAGGCGCATTGATCGATTTTGGTGTAATGAATGCGCTTTCACATTGGGCAAACATGTCACTGGTCGTGGCAGGAACGATCTCCTTCATCTGCGCAGTCATCAGTAACTTCATCTGGAATCGCATCTGGACATATCCCGAATCGCGCTCGCGGCCGCTGATCGGCCAATTGGGCATGTTCTTTCTGGTAAACCTGGCTGGCGTTGCCATACGCATCCCCATCCTGCATTATTTTGAGCCGCCCTTACTGCGTTTTGTCGAAAGTGCGCTACATACAACTTTTATCCTTGCAGAGCTTTACGCAAAGAATCTCACCCTTGCAGCGGCTGTGGGAATTGTGATGATGTGGAACTTCTTTGTTAACAGATATTGGACGTATAATGACATCGACAATATTCAGGAAGTGAGTCGATGGAACGAATAAGGATGATCCCCATTTACACAACCAATGGCGACGCCGAAGCCTTCCTATCCTATCCATATTTATTCAACCGCAACGGAGAATGGATCGGTTTCGTCACCCCCCAGCGGGAGGTATATTCCGTGATCGGAAACTACGTGGGCACCCTGACCGATGACCCGCGCATCGTCAGCAAAAGGGGAACCTCCACGCTCAAACCCCGCCTCAACCCGCCTCCAAAACCCAAGAAAGCTTACCCGCCTGCAACAATTCCCCTGGCTCCCATGATGGCTGAGCTCAACTATTCTATTATTGATGTCTTACTGGATGCGCCGGAACGCCTGCATACGCTCGACTCAGGCGAACAAAGACAGGACATGGACTGATCCTTCTACATGACAAACGATCCAACCCGAAAAACCACCCGTGCTTCACGGGTCACACTCTCACAATTGATGCATCCCGAACACGCCAATCTGCTCGGCAATGTACACGGCGGCTGGATCATGAAACTTGTGGACGAAGCTGGCGCACTCGCCTGTATGCGCCATGCTCAAAAGAAAGTTGTCACTGTCGCCATCGACTCGATGACTTTTCGCCAGCCAATTCGCATCGGCGATCTGATCATCCTCACTGCTGAAGTAACTTATACGGGCCGCACATCCATGGAAGCCGAAGTCCGGGTGGTGGCGGAAAATCCTGTCACAGGTGCGCAGACGCATACCAACACCGCCTACCTGGTTTATGTTGCATTGGATGACGAGGGACGCCCAACGAATGTCCCTGCGCTGGTTACTGAGACAGATGAAGAGAAAGCGCGCATGGCTCAAGCCCAAAAACGCCAGGCGCATCGCATTGCACAGAAATAATATTATTGAATTTCGGAAATTTCCCCTGATGATTTCCCATCTGTAAATTTTTTAGAAGACTTCCGAAATCCCGGGTACTCTCTTGCAAAAATTTCGCCAACACCCCACTTTGATTTTACTGATCATCAATATTGCAATCGGCCTGATGACTTTTCGCAGTTACGGCTTATCCTGGGATGAGCCGCTCTTCTACAATTATGCAGACGCGCTTCGATACGCCTATTCTCCCAGTGAATGGTTCAGTGCGGATTTCGATTTAAACAATGCCTACGGAGCCAGCGGCACGGATCACGCCAACCGCGGACCCGCCTATATTTTGATCGCGCGCCCATTTGTTTCACTGGTCGAATCCTTCGGCTTTGACAATGCATCTGCATGGCATCTCATCAACTTCCTGACATTCCAGCTGGGTGTTTATCTTTTCTATCGCTTTGCAATTAAGTGGATGAGCAAACCATCGGCGCTTGCTGCTTCTGCATTATTCGCCTGGCAGCCTCTCCTTTGGGGACATGCCTTCATCAATCCGAAAGACATGCCCTTTCTTGTTTTTTTCATCGGATCCATCTGCTTTGGCTTTGAACTAGTGGATGGAATCGCTCAAAATAAAAAACTTAAATACACAAAGACGTTCATAGCCGCCTTCTTTCTTGGAATTGCAACCTCCATTCGCGTGCTGGGTCCTCTCGCCGCCTTATTGACAGGAGTTTACGCGCTTAGCCAGCTCAAGAAAATAAAATTTAGCGAATTAATAAAGCACCTTGCCTTGTTCGCATTTTTCACCATTTTGATCGCTTTCATAACCTGGCCCTACCTGTGGACCAATCCCCTGCAAAAATTCATTGAGGTCTTCGGGTTTATGTCCGATAACCCAACACAATTAACTGTGCTTTTCCATGGCAGTCAATATAAAGCGGATGAACTGCCGCGCAGATACCTGCCCACCCTCCTTGGCTACACGCTAACCGAACCAGTCTGGCCCTTGTTTGTCATGGGTCTGGTCATTGGTTTTTGGAAATCCGACACTCAAAAAAGAATTGGGCTTGCTCTTACCCTGCTGTGGTTCATCGTTCCAACAGCATACGTCATCCTGCGCAAGCCGCCCATGTATGACGGTTTTCGTCACTTCCTTTTCATCCTGCCGCCTGTTTTCATATTTTCAGGATTGGCCTTTGAAAGAATTACTGAATTAATAAAAACAAATTGGGCAAAAATAGTTTTCGTTGTAGCTGTTCTTGTATTTGGAATTATCCCCTCAATCCAGCTACATCCATATGAATACGCCTATTACAATACTTTTGCAGGCGGAGTAAGCGGTGCCTTCCGTCAATATGAAACGGAGTATTGGCTCACTTGTTATCGGGAAGCAGTTCTAAAGTTCAACAATGAAGCGCAGGCGGGTTCACAGCTTTTCGTCAGGCGTGAGCCTTACATCGCGGCCTATTACGCAAACGCAGACATCACCATCCGCGATTTACGCACAGAACAAAAAGACGTTCAATCCGGCGACTATGTCCTCTCAAACACCCGTTCGAATGAAGACCTGCGATTCTTGAGAGACCAGCCTACCTTTATGGAAATTTCACGCAATGGCGCAGACTTCTGCGTCATCAAACAAGCCCCATGACAACCCTGCTATAATCTGTTCGCTATGACTCCATCCCCGCGCTTGTTGCTGACAATCGATTACGAATCGTGGTTTGCCCCCTCCCGCAGATATGATTTCCTTTCCCCAGAAAAACGCCGCGCACTGGATGATGACTTTGCGCGCGAAGCGATTGACCCCATCCTTGAAATATTAAAAGACGTAAAAGTAAGTTTTTATCTGGTCGGCGAATTGGTGGAATGGTATCCTGAACTGCCACAAAAAATATTTGAAGCAGGTCATGAAGTCGGCTTTCACTGTCAGGTACATCGTCCATTGGCCCTTATATCCGACATTGAGCACGATCTGCAAACATCCACGACATGGCGAAGGCAATACAAGGTGCGCGGCTTCCGCGCTCCAATGATCAATACTGTTGAAGGTGTTTATCCGCTCCTTGAGCAAAATGAGTTCAGGTACAGCTCTTCACTCTACGCTCCCGCGGGCACTATTTTACAAAAAGGCAATATCTGGGAACTGCCGGTCAGCACACTGCCTCTGCTTGGAAAACCTTCATTCTTTCGTGCGCCGCGCAGGATGAACCTGCCATTGGTGCTCGGTGGAGAATTCCCCTACGGCTCAAGTATGATGAGCGGTCTCTTTAGGAAAACAGTTTTCAGGATCATTGAAAAGGAATTCAAGGCGGGTCTGAGTCCTGTAATATTTTTACATCCCTATGAAATCGTCTCGCCCCCACGCTGGCCCATGCGCTTCGCCCGCGACATATTCTCCAACCCCCTGCTCTATCCATTCACACTTAATAAATTCTCGTTCTTAAACGATCTCCTGAAATCCTTTCCCATCTCAACCATGGAAAATTATGTAAACGAGATGGTCCAATGAAAATCGATCGCGTGGACTCGCTGGATTTCCCGTGGCTTGAAAACAAATTAAGTTTTATCGGCCTGGATAGCTGGTCGAATTTTGTTAATGACATCTACAATTACAAAATCCATCGCTATGCAATCAGCGAAGACGCCCGCCCGCTTGGCGCGCTCGCTCTTGTTGAAGTCGATCATCCGCTCTTTGGTCATTATCTCGCAACAGCGCCATTCGGCAGCTACGGCGGGTTTGCCTTTGAAACCACGGCCGCACGAGATCTATTATTGGATGAAGCCCGTTGTCTCGGAGAAGAAATCAAAGCCGAATACATCTCCATCCGGTTCGCGGGAGGCGACTCGCATCCGCCCAGGCATTGGTCGCAAAATCCCGCATACTTTACCTACCTGATAGATTTACCCAGCGACCCAGACGAATTGCTAAAAACATTTTCATCAGACCACCGCAACCACATCCGTAAATCCCTCAAAAAGGGATTCCAAATTCACTTTGGGCATCTCGAACTTTTGGACGACGTTTACGAAGCCCTTGCCAAAAGCATGCATGAACTCGGCTCACCCTACCATTCAAAAACCTATCTGCTAAAAATGGCGGAGCATTTAGGCAACACCCTTGAATTTGCCGTACTCTACAACGCCGAGGGGAAAATAGCAGGCGGCGGGGTCTTCATTTATCAAGGCGATACCGTATTTAATCTACACGCAAATATATTGCAGCATGCCCGTTCAGCCTATGCAGGCGAATTCCTGTACTGGTCTGTCATTGAGCGCGCGATCCAAAAAGGATTAAAAACCTTCGACCTTGGCCGCAGTCTTGCCGGCTCAAGTAACGAAGTCTTCAAAATGAAATGGCTGCCGCGCAGACAATTACTTGCCTACTGGCATTGGCTGGCGCCCGGGCACGAACTACCGTCGCTGAATCAAAAAAATCCAAAATTCCAACTTGCGATTGCAATTTGGAAACGACTGCCCCCCTTCATCGTCCGACCGCTTGGACCCCACCTTGTACGCGGCCTGGCTTGAAAATCCATGTTTATCTACATTGATCGTGTTTAACTATGAACTACACTTTACGCCCGCTAAAAGAAATAGACCCCAATCTGCTCCCTAGAATCGCCGAGATTCAATTGGGAGACGCCGGGTTGCTCTCCAGACTGGGTTATCCCTTCGTGTTAAGGTATTTTGAGATCGCGTTCAAGGACGACAGAGCCTTTGGTTTTTACGCACAAGACAATGAAACGGGCGAGATCATGGGACTCAGTCTGGCATCGCCCGAACCGTCATCGCTCACATCCCAACTCACCCAAGACCGCAAATGGTTCATCATACAAATCTCCAAAGTATTATTTTCCCGCCCGCTCATCTTCCTGCAAGTGATCATTTCAAGCATCGCCGTCAAAAACCAGATGGAAGATGAAACAGACGCAATCGAATGTGTATACTTCACTGTAGATCCAAAATTTCGCGGGCAGCGCCTGGGGCGCATGCTTCAAAAAGCATTGATGGACGAGGGCCGCAAACTGGGATACAGGAAAATATTTGCCAGCATCGAAACCTGGAACAAAGCCAGCCTGGCTGCAACATTATCAAATGGCTTTACAATTGTCAAAACATTCCGCGAGGGAATTTATCACAGGCACCGCCTGGAAAGCGTACTTTAAATGACCACACATCGTGAACGGATTCAAGCCTGCCTGAACGGCGAAGCGACCGATCGCACTCCCATCGCCCTCTGGCGTCACTTCCCGGAAGACGACCAAACCCCTGAGAGGCTGGCCGCAGCCACATTGCAATATCAAAGCACTTATGATTTTGATATCGCCAAAGTCACCCCTTCCTCCTCATTTGCGGTAAAAGGTTGGGGTATCGAAGATCAATGGATGGGCGATGCAGAAGGATCGAGAAGATACACCAGGCGCATCATCCATAAACCCGAAGACTGGGAAAAACTATCCGCTCTCGACCCTGCCTCCCCGCATCTGGCAGGACAGCTGGCCTGCCTCCGTTTAATCAGGCAGAAACTCAACTCGGACACACCTCTCATTCAAACCATATTCAATCCGCTTTCCCAGGCAAAGAACCTAGCAGGCAACGACCTGTTACTGGAACACATCAGAAAATATCCAGAAGCTATCCTGAAAGGTCTGGACACAATTACTGCAACCACTGTGAAGTTCATCGAGGCCGTCTGCGAAACAGGCGTGGACGGGATCTTTTACGCCGTGCAGCACGCGCAGGGGAACCTGCTTGAACTTGATGAGTATAAAACCATCGGCCTGCCATACGATCAGAAAGCGCTTGAGCCTGCCAAAGACCTGTGGTGCAACATGCTCCACCTGCATGGCAAAGATATCCACTTTTCTTTATTACATTTGCTCAAGTTTCAAATCGTCAACTGGCATGACCGCGAGACATACCCATCTCTTTCCGAGGCACAGAACCTCTTTAAAGGAGCCGTCTGCGGAGGCCTGAGACAGGATTCGCTCACCCTGGAGAACCCCGACCAGGTCAGGAAAGAAGCGGAAGACGCCATTGAGCAGACGAAAGGAAAACGTTTCATCCTCGGCACAGGATGCGTTGTCCCGATCACTGCCTCCCATGAAAATTATCTGGTTGCAAGAAAGAGCGTAGACGCCCTTCCCATTTCAGGAATCTCCGCTGGGGATGATAAGGGGCCGGGGGACAGGTCGTGAGTCTGCGGGTAATTTCGGGGATCGCGAAAGGCAGAAAGTTGAAATCGGTGCCTGGCGACACGACCCGACCCGTGATGGATCGCGTCAAGGAGGCGCTGTTTAACATCCTCGCCGATGATGTCATTGATTCAAATTGGTGGGATTTGTTTGGCGGCACCGGCGCAATCGGGATCGAAGCATTAAGCCGCGGCGCATCTTCTGTGCGATTTTCGGATTTGAATCGCGACCCGATTGAAACCATAAAAGAAAATCTTAAGCATTGCGGATTTACCACACAAGCCGAAATTCGCCGTGGCGACGCTTTCAGCATGCTGGCCGCGCAGGCGGATAAACAATTCAAATATATCTATATCGCGCCGCCGCAATACAAACAAATGTGGTCGGCTGCCTTGAAGCTGGTCGATGACCACATGGAATGGCTGACGGAAGATGGAACGGTCATCGTGCAAATCGACCCCTCGGAATTTGAAAATATCGAATTGAAAAATCTGCTTGAAGGCGGGCAAAGAAAATATGGAAGTACGCTGCTTGTTTTCTATGACAGGGTTTAGTGTAAGCTACTCATCCTCTTCTTTTTGTGCACCATACGCTCGAAGTACCGCCGCTTCCACCTCTTCATCCGAGTGTTTTTCACACGCCACCAACGGGCGATGCGGATTGGGAACATGCCTCCCGCCTGCCGTCATCACTTTGCAATCCATGAATTTTCCCTGGGCGTCACTGACCACATATAGCTGATACAAATTACCGCAGACGATGCAGCCGTGCATTTCACCTTTGGTATGTTTCTCGCTCATGATTCTGCCTCCAGCAATAAACACAAGATTACCCCTATAAAGAGACCCTAAAGGTTTTAAAAAACTTTAGGGTCTTGTCCATTTTCTACTCTTCCGTGATGATAATCGTCATGATGGCGTCCCCGGCGAAGCTGGGTTTTGTATCCGGGTCACGGAGCGTAATCCCCTTGACCACATCCATGCCGTCGATCACCTGCCCAAAGATGGTGTATCCGCCATTCAAAAATTCAGCAGGGCCAAAGGTGATGAAGAACTGGCTGCCATTCGTATCGCGTCCCGCATTCGCCATGGCGACCACGCCCGCCTTGTCAAAAGTAAGGTCGCTGTCCTCGTTCACAAATTGATAACCGGGGCTGCCCATGCCGCTGCCGGTCGGGTCGCCGCTCTGGGCCATGAAACCTTCCAGCACGCGGTGGAAAGTGACGCCGTTGAAGAATCCTTCACGCGCGAGGAACACGAAGCTGTTCACCGTAATCGGCGCTTTATCTGCGTATAATTCAATCACAAACTCGCCGCCTTTTTCCATTTCAACCGTTGCAAAATATTTCCTGTTCACATCAATCGTCATGGGCGGCGGGGCGTCATACTGTTTTGATTCCCCTAAAACCGCCGCGCTGGAAAAAGCGGGTTCATTTTGACTGGTCGCAGACTGCGCCAAATTGGATGCCAACGCATCCCACGGCACCACCCTCCACACAATTGCGGCAACCACAATCAACACAACCACAAGGCCGATATATTGGATCGTCCGATCCGCCCGCTGGGTCTGCGCCCTCTTCGTACGTTTCTTTGCTGTCATACACTTCTCTCCTTGAAATAATTTACACTTATTATATCAACCTTGCGCATGTGCTGTTTTTCTTGTATGCTTGCATAAGATGAAACCATATTTCAAAAAACAGGTCGCCCTGCCGCAGGATCACGGCTCGTGGGTGTTTATATTAAGTCCATTGCTGGTTGGCATCTTCGCGGGCGGAAACTTCACACTTGCAACCTTCAATCTATTTATCGCGGCGATGTCTGCATTCATGATGCGCCAGCCGTTGACGGTTGCTGTCAAAGCATACTCCGGCAGACGACCAAAAGCGGATCTGGACTCCGCCCGGTTCTGGGTGCTGATCTATGGGGGTATCGCCGCCCTGACCTTGCTCGGATTGATCCTCGAAGGCTATCAATATATCTTATTCCTCGCAATTCCAGGCATGTTTATCTTTGCATGGCATTTGTGGCTGGTCAGTCGGCGTGCGGAGAGAAGACAGGCTGGCATTGAAATCATTGCCACCGGCGTATTGTCCCTGGCTGCGCCTGCCGCGTTTTGGGTTGGCGTCCACGAATACAACCCATTTGGCTGGTGGCTTTGGATATTCACGTGGTTACAGTCTGCGGCGAGCATTGTGTATGCATATCTCAGGTTAAGTCAGCGCGAATTGGAGCAGAGCCAGGCCTCGGCTATGAGTCGAGGCGAGTGGTGGCAGCTGGGATGCCGCGCTCTCTTGTACACATCATTTAATCTGGTAGCATCCATCGGATTGGGTTTTTCAAATCTTATTCCGCGATTTATATTCATCCCGTTTTTGGTGCAGTGGCTGGAAACGATTTGGGGGATAATACATCCGGCAGTCGGATGGAAACCCACCCGAATTGGAATCCGCCAGTTGATGGTCAGTATCGCATGGACAATCCTGTTCATTGCGATATGGAGATAAATATGGACGACATGAAATACGAATTGCTCATTGAATTAAATAGCCGCATGGAAGCGGATCTGCTCAAGAGCTACCTTGAATCGCAGGATATTCCGGTGGAGTTATTTCAGGAAGCGGTGGGACACAGTATTTACCCCGTCGCCATCACGGGGCTGGGAAGCGTACAAGTATTTGTGCCGAAGGAAAAAGCCAAACAAGCAAAGAAAGCGCTTGGATTATTCTTGAACGAGAAGAAATAGTCCAGCGTACGCCTGATATTGCCGAAGCCGCGAAAGTGATTACAATCTAATAAAAAAGCAGGAGCAAAAATGGACTTCGATCTAAGCGATGAACAGAAAACATGGAAGAAGATTGTCCACGATTTTGCAGCGAAGGAGATAAAACCCAAAGCTCGTGAAGTGGACGAAAAGGAAGAGTTCAACTGGGATGCAGTCCGCAAGGGCGGACCCATCGGCCTGCTCGGCATGAGCATCCCGGAGGTCTACGGGGGGTCGAACGTGGATTCAATATCGAATGCGATTGCGATGGAGGAATTGGGCTGGGGCTGCGGTTCCACGGCGCTGGCATTCACCGCACACAACGGACTTGGAACTGCCCCGATCGCCCTTTATGGAAGCGAAGAGCTGAAAAAGAAGTGGCTGCCTGTGGTTGCCGCAGGCAAGAATAAACTTGGCGCCTTAGCCCTCACGGAACCCGGCGCCGGTTCGGATATTCAAGGCGGCGTGCTCACCAAGGCCGAGAAGCAGGGGGACGAATGGGTGATCAACGGCGCGAAGATGTGGTGCACAAATGCAGGCATCGCAGAATACATCATCACCCTCGTCCGCACGGACCCGAAGGGCGGTTCGAAGTCATTAAGCATGATCCTGGTGCCAACCGATTCAAAAGGACTGCAGATCGGTCCTGCTGAAAAGAAGATGGGCTTGCGCGGCTCCCCTGCCCACGCCGTAACGTATGACAATGTACATGTACCGCTTGAGAATTTGATCGGACCTGTGGGACGCGGTCTGCAGCAAACGCTCACAACGCTGGATGCAGGACGCATCAGCATCGGCGCAATTTCAATCGGATTGGCGCAGGCCGCAATGGAAGCGGCTGTCAATTATGCGCGTGAGCGTCAGGCGTTTGGCCAGGCAATTGCAGAGTTCCAGGCGATTCAATTCAAATTATCCAACATGGCAATGGAAATTGAACTGGCGCGCACCATGATCCACAAGACTGCCTGGCTCAAGGACCAGGGGCGTCCGTATAACAAGGAAGCGGCCATGGCAAAACTTTATGCCACCGAAATGGCGGAGCGAGTCTGTTATGACGCGATCCAAATCCATGGCGGGTACGGATACAGCCGTGAATACCACGTGGAAAGAATGTATCGCGACGCGCGTTTGATGACCATCGGCGAGGGGACGAGTGAAATTCAGAGATTGGTCATTGCAAGGCACGTGCTGGCTAGCGAGTAAGAGCGAAGCAGGTCACGCTTCAAGTGTGACCTGCTTTTTTTACAATCACCCAGGCCGTTCCATCTGCGGTTTTGATATTCTTTTCCCCATCCACGAACAAATTCACAATTTCATCTGGCGCAAGGAAGTGACTGCGCATCAACAGCAATTTCTCTGCAATTGCGATCAACTTCACGCCGAATGTGCGGATATCCGGTTCTTCGATGACGAGCAGGCCGCCGGGCTTCAATACGCGCAGCATCTCACGTGTGGTGTGAGTCTGGTCAATGACGTGGTGAAGCGCATCCACCATGATGACGCGCTCGAAGGAATTGTCAGCGAAAGGCAATGATTCAGAACCGCTGCAGACAGGATTGAACAGGGAAAGAGGCGCTTCTTTCAACATCCCAAGCGAGACATCGGCGAGAATCACACTGTCCACAAGATCGCGAATCGCAGCGGCTACCCGTCCTGTGCCTCCACCCACATCCAGCAAACTGCCCTGCACGGGCAGGGCAGCGGCCTCGCGCATCACACCTGTTTTGGAATATGTAACCCGCGCATAGAGCGAGGCGATTATGGCAAAGTGATCGAAGGCTGGCATTTAGAATCCAACCGTTATCAAATCTTTGATCTCATCAAAAGTGGAAGTTCCTACACCGGAAACATCCATGATCTCTTCAATTGTGGTAAAAGGTCCGTTCTCGCTTCGATAGTCAATGATGCGCTGGGCAATGGTGGGGCCAATCCCCGGCAAACCATCCAACTCTTCCAGCGTGGCGGTATTGATATTGATAAGTTCACCGTCGGTAGATATAGATGATTCTTCCGATGCTGATTCATTATTATCTAACGATCCAGGCAGTTTGAGCGCTGCAGCATCTCCGAGGGGCTCCTGTCCAGTTTGAAAAGGAACGCCCAACTGCTGCCCGTCGCTCAGCAATGCGGCAAGATTAATGGCATTAACATTCGCCGTTGAAAGCATTCCGCCCGCTGCGTCAATCGCATCCTGAACGCGCGCGCCTTCGACAAATTCATATAACCCCGGGCGCGGCACAGCGCCGATGACGTGCACTACAATGGGAGCTTTGGTCGGGGCAGGTCGTAGGACAATCGCTTGTCCCGCCGGCGCACGCGAAACAAATATCAGCACGCCCGCAAGCACAAAACCTGCCATCACGCCCAGTAATACATACAAAACATTCTTCATCGAGGGGATTCTACTCCAAGATCATCACAAGCAATTCCTCGCCCGTCTGCCTGAACACATCCGCAATACCGAATACCTTTTTTATACGTTGAAAATAGCGCGGCATTTGGTCGTAAGTAATGGATTTGAATCCAAACTTTTCATACATGTGTCCGTTATGAGCAATACACATTAAGTATAGCGGCCTGGAAGTTTTTCGCAATAATTCTTCGATGATCTTCCGTGCAAATCCCCGCCCGCGATATCCGTGAGAAACCGCAATTGAAGCCATTTCCTGGATGCCTGCCCCGTGAGGCTTGACCTGTCCACAGCCGATCACCTCTCCGCCATCATTGACCGCGACGATAAAACGCTTCCAATCCAAACCTGTGGGGTTGATCCCGGCTAAATGAATCAAATCCTTGATTTGAGCGGATTCTGATTCCAGGGCCGGGCGAATCTCGTACTCAGCCATGAATTTATATCGCCCCCGCTGCCACAATGATAATGAACGTGGCGATGAACCAATGGATCAAAAATGGCCAGACAAAGGATCTTGTGCGATACGCCACCCAGCCAAAAGCAAATCCGCCAAAAATAGTGGACAGGGTTTCGATTTCAGGCTTGGTAATATGCGCCAGTGCAAATGGAACGGCTTGCAACCAGATTGCCTCAACGCCAAATTTACGGGCATAGGCGAACAAAATCCATCCGCGAAAAAAGAACTCCCAGCCGATCAAATCAAGGAAGGTCGTCCACGGCAGGCCGGGCATAAAATGCTCGTAATAGGATTTCATGACAGCGTTTCCGCTTCCAAGAAAATAGATAACGGGAGCCATAAAAAGAACGCCGAGCGCAGTATAGGTCAACCCCAACTTCCAATCGCCGAACGAAAACCCATATCCCCGCGGGTCATCGCGGAACAAAATAAGCGTGATCAGCAAGGGGATCATGAGATACAAAATTACGCGATCCAAATATTTATACGCTGTCAATTTGTGATAATGGTCCACCATCAACAGCAGAGTGCTGGCAATGGTGACAGCGACTATCTTCCAATCAAAATTCAGTTTTTCTCCGAGTATATATTTCATGGTTTCTCTCAATATGGAAAAAAGGTCTTGTTTCCATGCGGGCCAAGCAATGCGGCAATTTTATCCGCATCGCGGGATAGTTCAAATCCCCAATTCAGGAAAAGCAATATCACGCCGCATACAGCCAGTGAAATAAACACCTTGCCGGTGAACGATCCATTCCAGCGGGCTGATATCCCCCTAAAGCCGCCCGTCCAAAATTGCGCCGCGAGGATGGCAAGAAAAGGGACCAGGGTCAGGTGGAAACGGTCTTCGCCCAGAATGAGAATGTGA
This sequence comes from uncultured Anaerolinea sp., assembly GCA_964511765.1. Lineage (GTDB taxonomy): Bacteria > Chloroflexota > Anaerolineae > Anaerolineales > Villigracilaceae > Villigracilis. Next base: position 65,516 of record CAZEGE010000004.1, on the reverse strand, counting down.
GGGGCAAGATAACCAGCCATCGCCAGCGCCAGCAGGAAAGTTTTAATATTCCATTCCATCAGGGAAATACCGAAAACGGCGGAAGTACTGACGACAACAAAAGGGGTCAATACGACAAACGCGATCAATAACAACCAAGGCTTCGGGAGATAACCAAGGAAGTTATTCGAATAAAAAAAAGATAATGCACGGCGTTCCAAACCGAAGAAATACCCAAGGCGCCGCACAGCCAGATACGGGACGCGCGCAGGATCTTGAAGAATAAATCCCAGGGCTTTTGTCCGTCCGATTTCATCGCGCACGCCGTCGTCGAGATAGGGCATCAGATCCAGTGAAATCCCATATTGGAACGTGCCGGTGCTTTCAGGATGATAACCAACATAAAGGTCATACCCGAGGGCGGACTCAATGCCAGTGACTTGATGATGCAAAAGCGTGTTACGAATCATCCACGGCAAAGTGATTATGGAAGCAGCCAGAAATAGAAGTATCGCTTTTTGCCTTTCCTTGAGCGCGAAGAAAACCCACAACACTGTCAATCCTCCAAAGGCAAGAAAGACCGAGCGGGTTAATGCAGACAGTCCAATCAGGACCCCGGAAATAATAAAATGTTTTGCGGCGCGCGTCTCGTTTGATATAAGTAAAAAAAATACAGTCGTAAGAACCAGGACGAAAAATAAATTTTCAGTCGCAAGCGAAAGCGGATAAATGACCAATAACGGATAAAAGACGATCACCCATGCCGCCGTCTTCGCGGCTCGCTCGTTTTCCGGAAAGACCTTCCGCGCAATGAGGTATGTCAACGGGACGAGTGCGGCGCTTAGAAATGCCTGCACAAACCGGACGACAAAGAATCTGCCAGCCCCAATGCCTGTCAGTAAATATAAGCCTGCAAGAAGCGCAGGATATAAAGGCGGCCGAAATGAAGTTGGAACGCCGCGAGGATCGTAATCGGAGGGAATTTGGAAATTAAGCGTTTCAAAATAATTCTGTACAAGTTGAAGGTCATCCTGCGCGTACCAGCGATAGCCATCTCCGGAGGCAAGACTACGCGCAAGCATGTCGTACTGGAACATATCGTCGAGCCCAATTCCCAATCCGCGGGTGAGCAAAACGGGAATTAAACGCAATACAAGCGCAACCAGATAAATACGAACTGGGAATGAAATTTTCATTGATTATTTCAATGACATAATTCTTCTCGCCAGATAAGGCGAAAAATAACCGTCATATTTTTCCCATAATTCCGGCAGTTTCCAATCATTGCCAGTCACTTTGCCGCGGCAATTTGGCGAGCCGCAATAACAGTCAAACTCATCATAAGGTCCGCCGTCAGACATGGCGTAATCGAAAGTCAGCTCTTCACCCACTTCTATATCACGCATGGCAACCAAAGCAATCTGACCAAAGAAACCCAAATTCGGATCGCAGGAATGGTTAAAGCAATCATTCGGCTCTTTTTCCCTGGCAGTCAATAAATATAATTCTTCGTCAATTTGTAAAACACGCTGGGTAAAGCGCGGCATGGTTGGGTCTAATTCATCCTTGTGTGTAATCCTCCCACCCCACGAAGAAACCAATTCATCCTTCAAAATTCTTTCGCGCGCAAAAACGCCGCACCCGCCTTCAACATGGTCGCGCGCTTCACATTTTGGATTGAGATAGGAAAATGAGCTATGGTCCATGCAAGGCATTATACAAGAGAAACAAAAAGTAGCGGCAAGATGAGAATTGAGCCTTGCTGCTACTTTTTGAGAGACTGGTCTATGGTTTTACTTGCTTCCGCCCTCGGATTCGGAAGATCCGGCGGTAATGCGCTGCGCGAACAAAATTGGCAGCGCGGTGATCAACACCACCAGCATGGCGGTCACATTCGTGATGGGACGGTTGCGCGGTTTGAGCATCTGCGAGAAGATCCAAATGGGCAAAGTTTGCTGGTTACCGGCTGTAAATGTTGTGACGATGACTTCGTCAAAGGATAATGAGAAAGCAAGGATCGCGCCGGCCAGCAAGGCTGTCCCAATATTGGGAAGCACGACATGCCAAAAAGTTTGGAATGAATTGGCGCCCAGGTCCATCGAGGCTTCTATCATTGAATTGCTGGAGCGGCGGAAGCGCGCAACGACGTTGTTATAAACCACAACCACGCAAAAAGTGGCATGACCGATCACAATGGTCCAAAAAGAGAATGGAATCTTAAGTAAACTGATGGCAGAACGCATGGCAATGCCCGTCACAATGCCGGGCAAGGCAAGTGGCAGGATGAGCATGAAAGAGATGGCGTCCTTGCCAAAAAAGTCAAAACGATAGACCGCCGCAGCTGCGAGTGTTCCAAGGATTAATGCCGCTGTTGTCGCCAAAATCGCAACGCGCAAGGTCAGGAATAATGCATCCTGCATGGCAGAATTGTTGATGGCTTGTGGTATCCATTTCAATGTCAGGGCTGGAGGCGGAAAGGTATAAGCGGATTCATCTGTTGTAAATGAATAAAGAAAGATCAGCCAAAGAGGGATGTGCAAAAATAACAAGGTCCCGATAGCGCCAAGCTTTAAAGGCCAGGAGGCGCGTTCGCCTGATGATGTGGTGGAGGTTTTAGAGGGCATCGAAAGCTCCCAATTTACGGGCGATCAATAGATAGGCGATCATAATAAAAATGGGACCCATGGTAAAAGCCGCTGCAAGCGGAATATTCCCGGAAGTTCCCTGATAGGTAAGCACTGCCTTGCCTATGTAAAAACTGGAGGTTCCGAAGAGTTGTGGAACGATGAAATCGCCAAGGGTGAGGGAGAAAGTGAAGATCGAGCCGGCAATCACACCGGGAAATGCAAGCGGCAAAAGCACCGTGCGAAAAGTCTGCGCGGGGGTGGCGCCCAGATCGCCCGAGGCTTCGATCAATGATTTTGGTACGCGTTCCAGCGCGGTTTGGATCGGGACAATCATGTAAGGAAGCCAGATATAAACAAATACCAGAAAAATACCGGTGGGCGACACAGACAGCGACGGTCCGCCTACAGTCTCATGACTCAAATACCAATTTAACAGACCGTCAAGGTGAATAATCCTGGCCAGCCATGAAATGATGCCCTCCTGTGCAAGGATCAATTTCCAGGAATACACGCGCACTACATAGCTTGTCCATAATGGTAATGTAACCGCGAGATAGAGCCAGGTCTTCATGCGCGGGGGGGCAAAACGCGCCATATAATATGATAATGGAAAACCCAGCACAATACAGGCAAGCGTGACTAAAATTGCCATGACGGTGGAACGCAAAAATATCTGGAGGTTGGTCGGGATAAGTAATTTTTCGTATGTTTGCAAAGTAAACTGATGGACAACCTGTCCGGTAAAACCATCGAGATAAAAGAAACTGTTGATCAACAAGGTGATGAGCGAGCCGATATAAACCACCAAAAACCAGATCAAAGGCGGAGCGAGGAAAAGCGCCAGTATCAAGCGCGGACGCAAATAAAAATAGGTGGAGATGCGGTTTAACATCCTAGCCTCCCACGTAGCTGATGTGTTCTTTTTTCCAGAGCAGGCGCGCCTTCTGATTTTTGATCCTGGTGACGTCCATGGAAGTGGTGTTCAAGTTCTGCTCCACCACCACTAAATCACCCCCGCCTTCCAATTCAACCAGATAGCGCGTGTGCAAACCAAGATAGATCACATCGCGCACAGTCCCATCCGCAACAAACATATCTTTTTCGATCTTGTCGTCTGCTTTTGCAAGACGGATCTTTTCCGGGCGGACGGAGAATTGCCTTGGAGAACCGGTAATGCGCTGGGCTACTTCACCTGCTACAAGATTGGACGTCCCCACAAATCCCGCCACAAACGGCGTGGACGGATGTTCATACACATCGGCGGGCGTTCCCACCTGTTCGACCCGGCCTTCATTGAACACCGCGATGCGGTCGCTCATCGTCAGGGCTTCCTCCTGATCGTGCGTAACAAAAATGAACGTAATTCCAACTTCGCGCTGAATGGTCTTTAATTCAACCTGCATTTGCTGGCGTAATTTCAGGTCAAGCGCGCCGAGCGGCTCATCGAGCAGCAAAACCTTGGGATGATTGATCAAGGCCCGGGCAAGTGCGACGCGCTGGCGTTGTCCGCCGGAAAGCTGAGAGGGCTTGCGCTGTCCAAACCCGGGCAAGCGCACAAGGTCAAGCATGTCACTCACTTGCTTGGCGCGCTCTGCTTTTGGAACTCCTTTGATCATCAAACCGTAAGCGATATTTTCTTCGATGGTCATATGAGGAAACAGGGCATAATCCTGAAAAACGGTATTAACCGGGCGTTCATATGGGGGCAGATTGGAAACCTCCTGCCCGTAAAGAATGATCTGGCCGATTGTAGGCCGGTCAAAACCCGCAATCATTCGCAAACAGGTTGTTTTCCCTGAACCCGACGGTCCAAGCATCGAGAAAAATTCCCCATCCTCGATTTCAAGATCAATATTATCCACCGCCTTGACTTCGCCAAAATGACGACTTACATTCTTTAAAAGGATTACTGATTCACTCATGATCTGCCCTCAAAAAATGGAATAGGGACACGACGTCTGCCGTGTCCCTATCATCATACACAGAAGCTTACTGACCTACAATAGCCGTAAACTCCTCAGTCCAGCGGTCATAGGTAACACATTCGGATTTTCCATTGCCGCACTCGGCAATTGGGGTTTTCCAGAAATAAATCTGATCGAAGGTGTCGAAACCGTTTGCGGCACAACCTTCCGTGCCGAGCAATTCGCTGGCACCATCACAAGCCGCAGGGACGGAAGGAGCGGAGCCAAACCAGGAAGCTACATCGCCCTGAACCTTTGGATCAATGGAGTGCTCGAGCCAGAGATATGCACATGTTGGATGAGGCGCATTGGCAGCCATCATGGTGGTATCAGCCCAGCCAGTTGCGCCTTCTTGGGGTACAACACTGGCAATCGGCTGGCCATCAAGCTGGAGCAGGTTCACTTGCAAAGGCCAGGAGGATGAGGCTACAAAACCTTCACTTGTAAAATCCTCGATTTGGATCAAATAATCACCCCAATACTTGGGTACAATAGTGCGCTGCTGGCTGAGAAGATCCAACGCGGCAGCAAACTGTTCTTCATTCAATTCATAGGGATCTTCAATACCAAGTCCAGGGTTGGTCGCCTTCAAATATAGCGCAGCATCCGCGATATAAATTGGGCCGGAATATGCCTGAACGCGATCCTTGTTGGATTTCCCATCAGGCAGGGTCTGTTCTTCAAAAACAACATTCCAGGATGTTGGAGCCTGGCCTCCAAAGGCCTCGGTATTGTACATCAACACATTCGGACCCCATTGATAAGGGACACCATAGTGTTTGCCATCAACGGTGTGCCACGGGGCATTCTGAAGGCGTTCATCCACATTACCATAGGAAGGAATCTTGGTGACATCGACTTCCTGAACAATACCGCCATAGATCATGCGCAAGCTTGCATCGCCGGAAGCGGTCACGAGGTCATATCCGCCAGAGGACATCAGGGCCACCATTTCATCGGATGTAGCAGCTTCTTTGACCGATACCTTACAACCGGTTTCCTCTTCAAAAGCGGTCACCCAGTCATAGGCTGGATCATTGGCGCCGCGTTCAATATAGGCAGGCCAGGCAACGATTGCCACTTCGCCTTCATTCGCGCTCGCGGCAGAACCTGCCGCTGCCGCAGGCGCTTCGGTCATGGGGGCTTCGGTGGCAGCAGGAGCCTCAGCAGCAGTCGCGCCGCATGCGGAAAGCACAAGGCTGGCAAACACCAACACCGCCAGCATTTTATAAGTGAATTTATTCATTATTCTCTCTCCTTTTGAATTTTGAAATATGTCCAAACCAGAACTCCTCAAAACAATCCCCGTCATTACCTCCTTTCAAGTAATCACAATATTTTTATTTATTTTCCCAAAGACCGGCATAATTTCCCAATTATATTGAACCGAAACAGGAAGTCAACCGCCCTTTGCCGAATAGGACATGCGCCTGCCTCCATGAGGATGCTGCAAAACACACCCAAAACTGCCATATCATAACCAGTGGAATCTCATGCTGACAAAGTTCCCGGGCCCTCTCATAGCGGTATAATCCTAAAAGACAACTTTGGAGAAAATAACAAATGACAGAACTCCACATTCACCCACTTAGTGATGAACATAAAATGCTGCGTGCTGCGGCGCGTGATTTCGCCCAAAAAGAGATCGCGCCCATCGCAGCTCAATTTGATGAAAGCGGCGAATTCCCGCATGCAACGATCAATAAAATGGGCAACCTGGGATTTATGGGCATCGAAGTCCCCGAACAGTACGGTGGCGCAGGCATGGACGCACTTGCTTATGTGCTCGCTCTCGAAGAGATTTGCAAAGTGGATGCTTCGCACGGTGTCATCATGTCAGTCAACAATTCCCTATATTGCCACGGCATTCTAAAATTTGGCACTGAAGAACAAAGGAAAAAATTCATTACACCCATCGCATCCGGCAAAGCCATTGGCGCGTATTCCCTCACCGAGCCCCAAAGCGGGTCGGACGCCGGCACCATGAAAAGCCGCGCCACACGCGACGGCGGTTTCTATGTGTTGAATGGACACAAATCCTGGGTTACAAGCGGTCCCGTTGCAAATTACTTTGTCGTCTTTATGATGACAGACCCTGATAAAAAGCAAAAAGGCATGACAGCCTTTTTAGTGGATGGAAAGGCACCGGGTCTCATCCGTGGAAAGAAAGAACCGAAACTCGGCATCCGTGCTTCGGCAACCAGCGAATTGATCTTTGAAGACTGCCGCATCCCCGCTGAAAACAGGCTCGGTGAGGAAGGTGAAGGCTTCAAAATCGCCATGACCGTTCTGGACGCAGGACGCATTGGCATTGCGACGCAAGCGCTTGGGATTGCCGAAGCCGCCTACGAAGCGGCGAGGCAGTACGCGGGTCAGCGCGAAGCGTTCGGCCAGCCAATCGGCGCATTTCAGGGGACGGGCTTTAAAATCGCCGATATGAAAACGCGCATCGAAGCGTCCCGCCTGCTGATTTATAACGCCGCAATTGCAAAGGAAAAATCCAAACAAAGCGGCGGACGATATTCAATGGAAGCATCCATGGCAAAACTATTTGCATCTGAAACCGCCATGTTTGTTACGCACCAGGCTGTGCAAATTCACGGCGGCATGGGTTACAGCAGGGAATTGCCCCTCGAGCGTTATTTCCGTGATGCTAAGATAACAGAAATATATGAGGGCACGAGCGAGATCCAAAGGCTTGTCATCTCGCGTAGTGAACTTGGTTTGAAGTAGTGAAAGCCACCCTATTCCGCCAGCATGGCGGACCAGAAGTATTGGAATACACTGATTTCCCGACCCCTGAACCGAAAGCCGGTGAGGTTTTAGTTTGCCTGCATGCTGCGGCGCTTAATCGCATGGATGTGTTCGTGCGGAACGGTTGGCCGGGCTTAAAACTTGAACTCCCCCACATCAATGGAGCGGACGGCGCCGGCCGGGTTGCATGGCTGGGCGAAGGCACAACAGGGTTTAAAGTGGGAGAACATGTTGCCATCAACGCAAATCTTGGCTGTGGGGAATGTGATTTTTGTAAGGAAGGCCGCGACAATCTGTGCAATAAATGGCACCTGCTCGGCGAAACCATCCGTGGGACCTATGCTGAATATATTTGTCTGCCCGCACGACAGCTTTACAAATTACCGCATGATTTCGATTTCCATGCGGCTGCGGCTGCGGCATTGGTTTATCAGACTGCATGGCATTCGATGGTCAAGCGTGGTGGGGTAAAAGCCGGGGAAACAGTGGCTATTGTGGGCGCAGGCGGAGGCGTGAATTCTGCCAGCATCCAGATCGCAAAATACCTTGGCGCAAAAGTCATCGTGATCGGTTCAAACTCCAATAAATTGGAACGGGCTGAAGCGTTTGGCGCGGATATTTTGATCGACCGCTCACAGGAAGAAGATTGGTCGAAAGCGGTTTTTACCGCCTCCGGAAGACGCGGCGTGGACATGATTGTGGATAATGTCGGCACGACATTCCCGTTGAGTTTGCGGGCGCTCATAAAGGGCGGACGGCTGCTCACTGTCGGTAACAGCGGCGCGCCGCGATTTGAAATCGATAACCGTTACATATTTGCAAAACATCTTTCGATCATCGGCTCCACCATGGGCACGCTTGCAGACTTTGCCGAGGTGATGGACCTGGTGGTTGCTGGTAAACTTAAACCCGTTATCGACAAGACTTTTTCCTTGAAAGATGCCGCCGCAGCCCAGGAAAGATTATGGCGCGGCGATAATTTTGGCAAGATCACACTCGCAATTCAATAGGATGCGCATACAAAGGCGTTTCTCAACGCCGACGTAACTGGATATGAATTTTCTTAAACGATTCTCTTTATTCGAAGTTTCACTCATCGCCGTCATACTTGGCATTCATCTGTATGCCGCATTTGCAGACCCATATACCTTTCCCAATGTATGGTTCAAACGCGACGACGCCTATTATTATTTCAAGGTTGCGCAAAATATTTCCGAGGGCCTTGGCAGCACCTTCGACGGCATCAACCTGACCAACGGCTATCATCCCTTGTGGATGATTGTCTGCATTCCCATCTTCGCTCTCGCCCGCTTCGATCTGATCCTGCCTTTGCGTGTACTGCTGATGGTGGTGGCCGGCATTCACGCCGCAAGCGCAGTAATGATCTACAGGCTGGTAAAAAGCAATCTATCGCGCGCGGTTGCGATTTTAGCCGCGGTATTTTGGGCATTTAATATTTACATCCACTACACTGTTTACGAATTTGGGCTGGAAACACCGCTCGTTGTGCTTACAGTCGTCTATTTCATCAATAAGCTTTCTCAATTTGAAAGGATATGGCGCACAAAACCAATTCCGTCCCGCGAGATCATGAAACTAGGGTTAATTGCGACAATCGTTATGTTCAGCCGTTTGGATCTGGTCTTTCTTGCAATTATTGCAGGGATATGGATCATCTTTCGCGGCAAACCTATCCGTTTCCTGCTTCCTTTGGACATGGTCATCATTTTCGTTTCCATGACGGGTTCTGTTGCATTGCGGACAGGTATTGTTCCGTATAACAACCTCTACGCTTCATCGGCTTTGGAGGCAACCTTCCTGACACTCATTGCCAAACTGGTTTCACTATATTTTTTCGGCACATATCAGCATCCGCGCACAAAATCCATGCGGGTCATATTCCGCCAAATTCTTTTTGCCCTTACAACCAGCACGGTGGTTACCGCTGGCATATATTTGCTCCTCGTTCAACTTGGACCTGGGAGGGATTTTCCGCGCACCACCTTTATCCTGGACTGGGGTATCAGCCTGCTGCTTATCTCCGCGCTCAGACTGGCCGCATATTGGTTTAGTAATAAAAACACGTCAAATCCCGAATCTCCCTTTCTTGAGTTCAAGGCAAATTCGAAGAACTGGCTCGCCGAAGGTTCTGCATATTATGGTGTGCTTGGCGGATTCCTTGCTCTGTATATGCTCTTTAATAAGATCTTGTTCGGCACATTCAGCCCTGTCAGCGGACAGATCAAACGCTGGTGGGGAAGCATGCCTAATACCGCTTACGACACTCCCGCTTCCAACTGGTTTTCCTTCCTCGGAATTGGCATGGGCGGGCCATTTGACACCTGGCAGCCCGCTTCGGATTTGTTTTCAGTGGTAGGAGAAGCTCTCCGCCCCTTGTACCCCGGCCCTGACAAAGTAGATGAGCGATACTATATTGCCATGTCCATTTTCTTCCTGCTCGGTATGGTCCTGCTGATTATCAATAAACGCCGCTCATTGAGGGTCTTTTCAAAAATGGCGTTTATTCCACTTATCGCCGGCTGCGGGATTCAGGTTCTTTCATATTCAGCAAGTTCATACGGTGGAGCAAAGGAATGGTATTGGGCAAGTCACATGGTGCTAATAACACTCGCTGGCAGCTTCTTCATCGACCTCATCCTGAAACCGTTCCAAAAAATGAAAATCACCCGTCTCGCACTGGAAGTAACATCAATTCTGGTTGGGGCAACGCTTGCGTACAATCTTGGAAATTTTGTAGTCACCTTCATGCGGCATGATTATTTTCCTGCGGACCGTCCCTACATGGAAGTTTTGGAATATCTTGAAGAGAATACCCCGCCCGGCAGTGTTATCGGCATGACCGGCGGAGGGAACATCGGATACCTGATACATGACCGTACCATCGTCAACATGGATGGGTTAATCAACAGCTTTGAATATTTCCGTGCCTTGCAAAACCAGGAAGCGCCCATATTTTTGTACGAGCGCGGGATGACAATCATCTTTGCAAACCCACAACTGCTCGCAGTTCCACCCTACTTTGGTCAATTTGCCCCATATCTCGAGAGATACAGCAGTTATGGCGGCAAGGGGTTATTGTATTTACTGGAAGAACCGAAATATTAGGAGATATAATTTTGAAAACCGGATTTATCTCTTTAATGATTTTCATCCCGCTTGCGGCGTGTATCTCATCCCAGGCAACGCCTCAAAACACAACCACTCAGCCTGCACCTTCTTTTACAGCAATCCCCACGCTGACACCACCGCGACCAACTCCGACCTATGGAGTTTCTCCGCTTGATGATGCGGAAAACATCGTCTATTATTTTGCGCCAGACATGTGTAACGCCAAATGGGTCAACAATGGACAAGAACTTCCCTGCCCTGGCACTAACGGGCAGATCGGTTCCGGGTATGTTGGTTTTCTTACAGAAGCGGACCTGGGCTTAAACTACAAAGCAAATGCACTGTTGACAATTCCCTCACAGGATCATGATTTTTATGCCATCTTCGGTACCTTTCCCGCCCAAAAAATAGAATTTGCAGATTTTTTCCGCACTCAACTGTATTGCATGCCCGAAACCCAATGTGATGTCACATTTTCTCTCGGATACATTGACGGAAGCGGAAAATTAATTGAACCCTTCCCGTCCTGGTCTTATAACTACACAGAACTCCCGCGGCTGATCAATTTCCCGTTGGATATTCTCACAGGAAAAACAGTGCAACTCACTTTGATCGTGCGCGATAACGGAGATCCCACCGAAGACTTCGCAATTTGGGTTGAACCGCGCATTTTCAGGCATCCTGACATCTTCACACCCACACCGTAACCATGAAACGTCCTTTCCCTGTAACCCTTACGCTCTGGCTGGTGTTAATCACTATGGCCAGGAACATCCTGCGTGTATGGACCTCCATTGCGTGGAATAACGTATTAATTGAGTTCTCCGCCAGTCTCCCGCCTGCAATCAGCGCAGTCATAGGAGGGATATGGATTGTGACCGGCTTGGTTATATACTGGGGCATTTGGCAGGGAAAAGCATGGGCTGGGAAAGTGCTCTTTGGGGCCGCCGCAGGTTACACGGTCTGGTATTGGAGCGAGCGGCTTTTTTTTCAAAATCCGCGACCAATTGCGATATTTGCTGTTATAGTCAATCTGGGATTGCTTATCCTGATCTTCCTTGCCACTAAATCACTTTCGAGAGAGGCTCATGAACGAAAATTCGAAAATCCAAAAGTTGAATGAATTACAAGCGCAATCACGCCTTGGCGGAGGCCAGGCACGAATTGACGCACAACATAAGAAGGGGCGCCTGACCGCACGCGAAAGACTGGACTTGTTATTGGACAAAGGCTCATTTCGCGAAGTGGATCCTTTTGTTGTGCATCGCACACATGATTTTGGGCTAGATGAACAAAAGATCATGAGCGACTCGGTAGTGACAGGCTGGGGTACGGTGGAAGGGCGGCTCGTGTATGTGTACTCGCAGGATTTCACTGTATTCGGTGGAAGTCTCGGTGAAGTGCACGCTGAAAAAATTTGCAAGATCATGGACATGGCGATGAAGAACGGGGCGCCAGTCATTGGGTTGAACGACTCTGGCGGCGCGCGCATTCAAGAGGGCGTTGTCGCGCTCGGCGGCTACGCGGATATTTTTCTGCGCAATACCATGGCATCGGGCGTTATTCCACAAATTTCTGCAATTATGGGACCCTGTGCAGGCGGAGCGGTGTACTCGCCCGCGCTCACAGATTTTATTTTCATGACCCGCAACACATCCTATATGTTCGTTACCGGACCTGACGTTGTAAAAACCGTAACTCACGAGGAGGTAACCCAGGAAGAGCTGGGCGGTGCAGGCGTACATTCCGAAAAATCAGGTGTGTGCCATGTTGCCGCAGACAGTGAAGCGGATACGCTATATCTCATCCGCAAATTGCTCGGCTATCTGCCGCAGAACAATATGGAGGATCCGCCTTTTGTTTCAGGCGATGATCCCCTGCGCATGGAAGAGGGATTGAATAGCATCGTTCCCAATGATGCGAATAAGCCGTATGATATTAAAGAAGTGATTAACCTGATCGTGGATGGCGGACAGTTCTATGAAATCCACGAAAATTACGCGCAGAATATCGTGGTCGGTTTTGCGCGTTTGGGCGGGCACTCTGTCGGCATCATTGCAAACCAGCCGGCAGTGCTGGCAGGCGTGCTGGATATCGACTCAAGCGAAAAAGCCGCGCGCTTTGTCCGCTTCTGTGACGCGTTCAACATCCCCATCATCACATTTGTGGATGTGCCTGGGTTTTTACCTGGAACGGTCCAGGAGCATCACGGCATCATCCGTTCCGGCGCGAAACTGCTGTATGCATATTGTGAAGCGACTGTGCCAAAACTGACCGTCATCACGCGCAAAGCCTACGGCGGCGCATACGACGTGATGTCGAGCAAACACATTCGCGGCGATATAAATCTCGCCTGGCCGACGGCTGAGATCGCCGTGATGGGACCCGACGGCGCGGTGAATATCATCTTCCGCAAGGAACTGGATGCGGCAAAAGACCCCGTGAAAAAGAAAGCCGAACTGGTTGCGGATTACAAGGAAAAATTCGCAAACCCTTACATCGCCGCACAGCGCGGATACATTGACGATGTGATCGAGCCGAAGGAAACTCGCCCGCGATTGATCAATGCGCTGGAAATGTTGAGCAACAAACGCGACGCGAATCCCGCCAAGAAGCACGGAAACATACCGTTATAACCATGACAACCAAAAAATCACTCATGTTCAAAAAAGTCCTTGTCGCAAATCGCGGCGAGATCGCGGTCCGCATCATTCGCGCCTGCCGCGAACTCGGCATTGGGACTGTCGCCGTTTTTTCGGAAGCAGACCGCAGCGCCCTCCACGTCCGCTATGCGGATGAGGCTTATTTGATCGGGCCCGCCCCCTCGCGCGAATCGTATTTGCGAGCTGACAAGATTTTTGATGTTGCCAAAAAATCTGGCGCGGATGCGATCCACCCTGGATATGGTTTTCTGGCAGAGCGCGAAGATTTTGCCACCAAATGCGCCGATCTTGGAATCAAATTTGTCGGGCCCAATCCATCGTCCATTGCGGCGATGGGAGATAAAGGCAAGGCGCGCGCCACCGTTATTAAGGCGGGCATTCCTGTTGTGCCCGGCACAGAAGCTGTCGGCAATATGACCGATGACGATCTGCTAAAGATCGCACCCACAATCGGCTTCCCGCTGCTGATCAAGGCTACTGCGGGCGGCGGCGGAAAAGGCATGAGGGAAGTCAAAAGCCTCGAGGAAATGCCGACCCTGCTGGCGTCCGCGCGACGCGAAGCGGAATCCGCGTTTGGTGATGGAAATGTCTATCTTGAAAAATTGGTCGAAGGCGCGCGTCATATCGAATTCCAAATCATGGCGGATTCATTTGGGAACGTGATCCATTTGGGCGAGCGCGAATGTTCCATTCAACGCCGTCATCAAAAACTGCTGGAGGAAGCGCCTTCTTCGTTCCTGGATGATGAATTGCGTGAAAGAATGGGAAGTGTGGCGGTCAAAGCCGCGCAAGCCGTGGACTATGTCAATGCCGGCACGATCGAATTTCTGGTGGATAAAGACCGTAATTTTTATTTTCTGGAAATGAATACACGCCTGCAAGTGGAACATCCGGTAACGGAAATGGTGACAGGTGTGGATATCGTCGCCGAACAAATCCGCGTCGCACGCGGCCGGCAATTGAGCTATACACAAGAGCAGATTCAAACCAATGGACATGCGATCGAGTGCCGCATCAATGCGGAAGACCCTTTCAACGGATTCATGCCATCCACAGGACGGATCACACATAGCCTGATTCCCACCGGCCCCGGCGTCCGCGTGGATACTGGCGTTTATCCGGGTTTTGAGATCACTCCATATTATGACCCGATGATCGCAAAATTAATCATATGGGGCGAGACGCGCGCACAGGCCATTTTGCGAATGCGCCGCGCGCTGGAAGAATATCGCATCGTCGGCGTGCGGACGAATATTCCATTCCACCAAACCCTGATGGATTCGCACCGCTTCATGGGCGGGCAGTTTGACACACGCTTCGTGGAAGAACGCTTTTCCATGAATGACGCGGTGGAAGCCCGTGCGGCCAATACAGAGATTGCGGCCATTCTCGCCACACTGGTTTCCCATCAACAAAGTGAGCGCAACGCAAACATCGTCAGACGAAACGAACGCGACACAAGTAACTGGAAATGGGTCGGTCGCTGGGAGCGCATGCACCGCTAGCGATTCAGGGTTGAGGTCAAATAATGAAATATATTACAACGATTGATAATAAAGAATTTGAGATTGAAATTGTGGATGAACGCCACATCCGCATCGGTGAGCGCTTGCTTGAAGTTAACTTTGAATCAGTCAGCGGACAGCCTGTCTTTTCCCTGATCCTTGACGGCAAGTCTTATGAATCCTTCGTTTATCAAGGCGAAGAGGACTGGGAAGTTCTGATACGCGGACGTCAGTATCAAGTCAAAATCGAGGATGAACGGGAAAAGCGTTTGAAGGCCGCGGCAGGCGGAGGCGTGATCGAAGGAGGCGAGTTCCATCTCAAGGCCCCGATGCCCGGGCTGGTCGTCTCGATCCTGATAGAGGAAGGGCAGGAAGTGAAAAAGGGACAGGTCATGCTGATCCTCGAATCCATGAAGATGCAGAATGAACTTAAAGCCCCGCGCGACGGCATCATGGGACGCGTGCGTGTCAAGGCAGGCGAAAGTGTGGAACAAAGACAAACCCTGCTGAGTGTGCATTAATCGCCATGAATGGGCATGAAACCGAAGTAAAATTTTATGTACGGGATTTAAATAAGATGGAAACGCGCCTTCTTGAATTGAAGGCGCAATTGATTCAACCGCGCGTCTATGAGATCAATTTTCGCTACGACCTGCCCAATGGAAGCTTGCGAGCCAATGGATGTGTGCTGCGCTTAAGACGTGATACGAATGCGATCCTGACATACAAGGGCCCCAGCAGCGTGATTGACGGAGTGTTCTCGCGCACGGAACTGGAAACTACAATTGGCGATCTCAAAACTACACAGGGCATCCTTAAAGCCCTGGGTTATGTTCAGACCTTGATCTATGAAAAATACCGTGCAATTTATGAGATAAACGAATACCGCATCATGCTGGATGAGCTTCCTTATGGGGATTTTGTGGAGATTGAAGGCTCCGATGCAGCGAGCATCCGCAAAATGGCTTTACATATGGGACTGGACTTTGAATCCGCAGTTGGCGCTGGTTATGCAAGGATCTTTGAAAACTATAATTCAAAGTATGGCTTGCCCCCCAGTGACCTGACCTTTGAGGCGCTCCACGGAAAAAAGCCATCACCCGAAGAATTAAACGTCCGCGCTGCTGATTAACACAATTATCCCGCAAGCCTCAAAAAGCCTGCGGGATAATTCTTTTTTACCTTATTCTGCATACTGTGTCAATTTTGGCAGGGATTGCAAGTAGAGCCAGATTGCTTTTAATTCATCATCATAGAATTTACTATAATCCTTCCATGGCATATTCTCATTCAATTCATGTCCGCTGGGTGTGACACCCGTTCGTAGCGTGCTGATGAACTCATCTTCCGTCCAAAAACCGAGTTCGCCGCCGGGGGTTAAGTTTGGTGAAATCCATTTATCTGTCGGGTCGGGAGAGGGTCCACCCGCCAGCTCCTGTCCATGACACAGGCGGCAATCGTTAATGTTCATAAGATATTCCCCATATTCCACACTCGCACCACGTTCGGGCGCAGTTACGCGGACATTGTGACTCACCACTTCCACAGGCAAATCACCAAGTACTCCAGCCCCCGCCATGGTTTTCGCCAACGGCGTGAAATTTTGTCCATTCGTCTTATGATCCACAGGCGGGACAGTTTTGATGTAGGCAATGATTGCGCCCAGATCTTCGTCACTCAAATGTGCTGTGGAAGGAACAGCGACCATAAATATGGGCTTGCCCTCCTGGTCGATACCATGTCGAATGGCGCGCACATAATCTTCCGTTGTAAAGTCAATCCCGATTCCACCTTCGCCAGATGTGAGGTTGGCAGAGTCGATCTTCCCAAGCGGTCCGCCATCGAACCAATTCACGACACCGCTCAAATCCTCTCCATGGCAACCCTGGCACAACGTCTCAGCGCGATGTTTGCCATATTCGATGCTTGCCGCATCCGTAGGAAGGACAATGTTAGATGGCGGGAAATCATACACTTTGTTGAGGCGGGCATTGCCCATAAAGTAAAACACCGCCGCCAGTACAAGGATCAAACCAACCAACGAACCAAGCACGATACCGATCCATTTGAATACCTTTTTCATTTTTCATTCTCCTATAGCAATATTAACTAAAACGGCTTGGCGGTCATCAGCCAGGCGATGATGGCGAATCCGCCATAGCCGATGACGGTCAGCAAAACGGGATTCGCTTTCGCCAAAATCGCAAAGACTTCCTCATCGCTTTTGGCGGGTTCAGGCGGAAACCACTTCCCTTTGACGTTGTAGCGAATCCCCGCGGCTTTGCGGGCTTCACCATAGATCCCGCCGCCGAATGCCATCATCAAAATGACAATGACGATCAGCAGAACAACCGAGACCCAAATCCAGCCGAACTTCCACCATGAACCTTGAAAGCCCGCGATGATGCCAAAAATGAAGAAGGCATAAAGTGTGTTGAACATTATGGGATACGAAGCCGCTGAAAGGTCAAGCAGGGCGCGGATTCTTTGTACATCGCGTTCTTTTTTCAAGGCGAACGCCACTGCCGCCGAAACGCCATGCGCGAGCAGATATCCAAAAACGGAAATGACATGCAGAAAGACAATAATTTTGTAAAGCATTTGATTCTCCTTTGGTGAAATTTAATTATTCAGCCTGCGCCTGCCGCAGGAACAGAATCCCTGTGGCAATAATTGTTAGATGCAGAACAATGAATCCGATATAGAACAGCGCGGCATATCCCTGCGAAATCATGTAAAGGTCATCCAAAATGCCGCGCACAATTTCCAACGCCACCACCAGCCAGACGATTGATAGGTTTTTCAATGGATCGCGCGAAGCCCATAGCATGAAAGCGCCTGTGACGATCAAATCCAGCCCGAACATAAAACTAAAATCAAGCAAGCCGTGATACGTCACACCCGAAGTTTCTACGCCAGACAACATCATTGGCAATCGGGCGGTATTCAGCACAGGAATAAACCCAACACCCAACAAAAAATAGAGTATTCCAACAACTCGAAACCACCATTTCAGTTTATTCATTTTGACATCTCCTTTTTGTTTGAGTCATCTTCGGACGAATCCTTCATCCATCGTTCGAGAAAAGCGGTAAGTTCGTCAAGATTTTTTAAGCCAATACGCTCCTCCTCATGCGAGTCCTGCAAACTCAAACGCCATGCAACGTGTTGACCGTCCGCGTCACGCTCCTCCCACACAAGCAGGACGAAATGGTGATATTGAGGTGGACGGGGTTGTGAAATCTCGGTCATATACACTGGCAATCCATTCTTGGTTGTGATATTCTTGTCCGCATTATATAAAGTCATCGTTTAGAAATCATTTATTAAAAGACAGACCCTAAAGGTTTTCTTTGCAACCACACTCATAATTCAACGCAGATCCCCTGCAAACATAACAACCCCATTTGCAGGAAAAACCTTTATGGTCTTTGCATGAATGGAGCGCATTGCAAGACCTAAAATTTTATCTCCTCGGCGGGTTGCAAATCACGCGCGCCGACACCCCCATCACCAACTTCATCTCCAACAAGATTCCCGCCTTGCTGGCTTATCTCGCCGTCACACACCGCGCCCATTCGCGCGATAAACTAGCAGCCTTGCTCTGGGGCGAAATGTCCGATACCGATGCAAAAAATAATCTTCGACAAGCACTCACCAACCTACGCAAAATAGCAGATGAATACCTGACCATCACACGCGACTCGATTGAATTTACGGGGGACTGTTTTCTTGACTCTTCCAAATTTGAATCTGATATTAAAAACGCTTCATCCCTCGACCATCAGCCTGCTTCGGTTATTCTGACAAATTCGCTTACGCTGTACCGCGGCGACTTCCTTGAAGGCTTCTACGTCCGTGACGCGCCCGACTTCGAAGATTGGATGCTCGCCGAACGCGCCCGCCTGCGTGAAATCGCGCTCCAAGCCCTGCACCGACTCACAGAAATCGAAATGAGCAGAGCGAATTACCTCGCCACGCTTGATTCAACATCTCGCTTGTTAGCCTTCGACCCCTGGCGCGAAGAGGCGCATCGCCAGCGCATGTCTGCACTTGCCCGTGCTGGTCAACGCTCTGCCGCGCTCGCGCAATATCAAACCTGTCGAAGAATCCTTGAGAAGGAACTTGGAGTCGAACCATCAGCGGAAACAACATCTTTATACGAACAGATCCGTGCCACAACCAACGTATCTCAACACAACCTCCCAGCCAGCACAACGTCCTTCATCGGGCGCGAGTCCGAGTTGGCAGAGATCGCTGTCAGATTGCTGGATGTCAATTGCAGGGTATTAACTTTGGTCGGCGAAGGAGGCGTGGGCAAGTCCCGTTTGGCGTTGCAAGCCGCGCAGAGTCACGTCAATCATTTTTTGGGCGGCGTTTGGTATATCCCGCTTGCCTCTGTCAAAGTTATAGATGGTTTATTTTTATCCATTGCCAGCGCGCTTAAAGTGAATGGTTCAGGTGGAGATCAGATCAAAGAATATTTGCAGGATAGAAATATGCTGCTCATTCTCGATGGCATGGAACATCTGATCAACGACGCCCTTCTCCAATGGATCGCCGACCTGCTTCGAGCATCGCCAAATTTGAAACTGCTCGTCACATCGCTTGCGCGCTTGAGCATTCAAGCTGAGACCCTGTTGGAAGTACGCGGCTTGCCACACGATGCAAACGCGTCATCGCCTGCGTCAAAACTCTTTCTGGAACGCGCCCGACAGCTCAAACCTGATTTCAATCCAAACACAGAGGATGTCTTGGCAATTGCGCGTTTGTGCGAACTCGTTGACGGCACACCGCTTGCATTGGAGCTTGCCGCCGCCTGGGTGCGCGGACTTTCCATGCCAGATATCGTCAAAGAGATCGAACGCAATCTCGACATCCTGACAACGTCGCAACTTGACATGCCGCAACGTCACCGCAGTATGCGCGCGGTCCTCGATCATTTCTGGCATTTACTTTCTGTTGAAGAGCAAATTATTTTTCAAAAACAAGCAGTCTTTCGCGGCGGATTCACCAGAGATGCGTTCCAGGAAATCACTGGCGCAAACCTTGCCATGCTTTCGAGGTTCGTGGACAAATCCGCCATCCGCTTCGGAGAGGATGGACGCTATCGCAGACATTTCCTAATGGCGCAATATGCGAGGCTGCGCTTAAGAGAAAAGCCCGCATTGGAAAGAAAAACACGTGAGCGCCATGCGCGCCACTTCAGTATATTCGTAAAGCAATTGGAAGCGGAGTTATTAGGCGGTCAGCCGCAAAAAGCTTTACCACCCCTGCTCGCAGATTTGGATAACATCCGCATTACATGGGATTGGGCGGTTGAACATCAGGATGCATCCATCATCAACGATATGTCCGATTCCATTATGCAAGCCTTTGACCTGACTGGGCTGTATCGCGACGGACTCGAAATGGCAAAAAGCGCTTTCGAGTCTTTGGCTTCATTACCAGAACCTGTTTCGCGCGAAGCTACCATTGCAAAAGGAAGAGCAATCGGGCTGACAGGCGCGTTCCTGTTCAGGCTGGGGGAATATCAACAGGCAATGGGCAACTGCAAAAAATCCATGCAAATTCTTGAAGATGCGCGTCCGCACATTGCGTATGCGCACACTCTCATTTATGCGGGCGCGTCAGCATTTGGCTTGGAAGACTTTGAAAGCGTGGTTTCTTATTGGCAAATGGGAGCAAAAGAATATCAGGCTGTCGGCTCAAAGTGGGGCGAAACAACCAGCAACGCAAATCTGGCTGAGGCAATGGTCTCCTTGGGCGATCTAAAAAACGGCAAAGTCCATGCAGAGTACGCGCTTGCAATGGCACAGGAGATGAAAAACCCCGAAATGATTGGCACTGCATTAACCAACCTGGCTTCCATTGCCATACTGGAGGAGAATTTTATTGAAGCAACCAAATTTGCAGAAGAGGCATTGAGCAGCCACCAACAGGTCGGTCACGATGCGCATATCGCCAATGCGCTGGCAGTTCTTGCGAAAATTGCATTCAAACAAAATAACCTTGGAGAGTCCCGCCAGCTCCTTGAAGAAAGCATTGGAATCTTGAAACGGGTCGGCAATCACTTATATCTCGAACAACGGACGCAGGAACTGAACGAAGTTTTATCAGCGCAAAATCTATAAGCGCCCAGTTTACATTTCGCCATTTCCAACTTGACTTTACGGCGCAGAATACCATACTCAAACAGGAGGTAAAAATGAAATTCCAAGGCATGGATGTTCTCTCAAAATATGTTCCCGAATTGAATACAGCAGGCGGCAGAATGCGGATTGCCCTCTATGCGTTAGCCTTGTTCGCGCTGGTCACTGCCTATTTCATCATCACAGATAATATCCCCACCTGGAGCATTGACAGCCAAATCATTATCATCGCGCTTGGATTCCTCGTCTTGAGCCTGTTCTTCTCGCGCAAACAAATCTACAAGGAAAAATATGGGGAACTCGCCTATCGCAATGCCTTCGCTCATTACGCCATGCCTGGGCTGGCACTGGTCTTTGCAGCCATCGCACATGCAAGCTATATGAACGGTCCCTTCATCCCGCCAGGCTGGTGGACAATCGTTTTCTTCGCACTGGGCTGGTTCATGCTCTGCATCGGCGCAATATTATGGATTCGCAGTGTCTTTGCATATGGCGCGGATAATCTTGCACTGCTTTATGTCTATTATCCCGAAGAAGGCCAAATTATCAACTCCAGCATTTATGGCATCTTGCGGCATCCAGTTTACGCGGGCGTCCTGCGCGTGGGCATCGGGCTGGCATTGCTCAATGGCAACGCCAACGCCATCGCATTTGCCATCCTCATGCCGCTCGGACTCACAAGTTGGATTCGCCTCGTGGAAGAAAAAGAATTGACCGAACGCTTCGGACAATCCTATCTTGATTATCGCAAGCGCATCCCAGCCTTCTGGCCGCGATTGCGTGATTTAGGAAGCTTTTTCAAATTTTTGATCGCGGGAGGATAATCCATGAGTACCTTGAATAAGCGACCTAACCGATTGCTAAAATTTTTCTTCAAGATTCCAGTCTGGCTTCACAAAATGGGTTTGGGCGGATGGGAACGTTTGATTGGCGCACAGTGGATGTTGATCACAACCGCTGGTCGTAAAACCGGCAAGCGCCGCGAAGTCATGGTGGATGTCATGGATTACAACAAAGCCACCGACACTTATTACATAGAAGCTGCTTATGGCGCACACGCCGACTGGTTCAGGAATATACAAAGCAATCCAATCTTTGAAGCGCAGGTCGGGCGCAGAAAATTCAAAGCGCGCGCGAATGCAATTTCCAGCGAAGGCGCAGGTGAAATGCTCGTTCAATTCTATCGCCGCAAACCTGCCTATACCCGATCCGTGATGGCCATGGCTGGAATGAAATTCAAAAATGAAGATGATCTGCGCGTCATCGGAGAAGGCTTGACGCTTCTGGCTGTCAAACCCGAGAAGGAGTGAAAATCAAATCTCCCCATCCTTCTTCCACGATACCGACTCAACCTCCCCATCCGTATCCAACAACAATGGCAGCAGGGATTTCATTGCAGCAGAGACTCCTGAAGTGAAATAACGAATGCCCGCACCCTGCCCAGCCTGATTCATCATCCCCTCCGCCTCCAGCAGACGTTTCACCTGCCTCGCCACCGACGGGGCTGGGTCTATCACCCGAACATTCTCTCCTGCAATCTGCCTGATCAGCGGGATCACAAACGGGTAGTGTGTACATCCGAGCACAACGGTATCGATATTTTTCTCCAACATGGGAAGCAAGGCATCTTCAAGGATTGCGCGTGTTTTTGGTGAATCAAGCTCCCCCGCCTCAATTTGATTAACCAGCCCCGGACAAGTATGCTGGAATAATTCCACGCCTGCCCCAAATCGCTCCACGACAGAAGCATATAACGCACCTTGAAATGTAGCCGGGGTTGCCAGTACGCCCACCCTGCCTGTCTGCGTTTTTTCAGCAGCAGGTTTGACGGCAGGTTCCATGCCCACAAATGAAATTTCTGGGAAGGTTACGCGCAAATATTTCAACGCCGCCGCAGATGCAGTATTGCAGGCTACGACAATTATTTTCGAATTGTGCTTGAGTAAAAACCTTGTGATCCGCTCTGAATATTTCTGTATTTGCGCCATTGAGCGCGGACCGTATGGCACATGCGCCTGATCTCCGAAATAGATCAGATCTTCATCAGGCATAAGTTCGCGAATGGAACGCAGGACTGAGAGCCCGCCGATACCAGAGTCAAATACACCGATGGGGTGGTCAAATATTGTCATGCAGGAATGATACTATGGGATTTGTAATTCGTGATCCCTGCTAATGTTTATTTTTTCCTGCGCAGTCAAAGCAACTTCACACTATTTCCCCGCAGCGACAAAGGATTTGAATAATCTCTGCATGGCAGGCTGGTCTGTCAACCATTCAGGATGCCATTGTACTGCCACGGCATAGGGATGATCCGGAATTTCCACGACTTCCACCAAACCGTCGGGCGCGCGACCTGCCACGCGCAAGCCTGGCGCGATATCCTTCAAGCCCTGGTGATGCAAACTGTTGACTTTCAAGAGGGTTTCGCCAAAGATTTCCGCAGAGCGCGTTGTCTCATCCACATTCACGGGATGAACAAGGACTCTGCGCAAGTCGCCGGGATAGTCATGATCCAGAGCGCCCTTCAACTGATCGTGAATATGGGTATAAAGCGTGCCGCCCAAAGTCACGTTCATCACCTGGGCGCCGCGACAGATTCCCAGGATCGGCTTACCGTCATTAACGGCGGCGCGCATCAAAGTGATCTCGGTAATGTCCCGCGCCTCGTCCACCTCGCCAATTCTCGGGTGATCTAAGCCGTTGAAAAATTCAAGAGAGATATCTCCTCCGCCAGAGAAGAGAATGCCGTTGAGATGGAAATACAAATCGAGGTAGTCCTCTTCAGGCAGATTTGAGGGAATCAGCACGGGCAAGCCGCCTGCCTGCACAATTGAATTGATGTATGAATGTTGAAGCGAGGTCAGCGGATGTCCATCCCCATCCCTGCCGTTGCGGGTGGTGATTCCAATGAGTGGTTTTGACATGGCGACTCCAAAATAAAAAAGACCCCAAAGGTCTTGAAGACCTTCAGGGTCTTTCCAGAAACCCTAGTCGAATTTTTGCTTGAGACGTGCGCTCTTGCCCGTGCGGTCGCGCATAAAATACAATTGTGCGCGGCGGACTTTGCCATGGCGCTCCACAACGATTTTATCGATACGCGGGGAGCGAAGGAGAAAGGTACGTTCCACGCCAATGCCATTGGATGCCATACGCCGAACGGTGACATTGGCATCGTTGCCGCTTTTGCGTAAACGTATCACAATGCCCTTGAACTCCTGGATACGCTCGCGATCACCTTCCTTGATCTTGACATGCACACTGACCGTATCGCCAGCACTTAGCTGCGGGATATTTTCATTTACTTTGGCCTCCACGGCCTTCACAAAATCTGTCATTTTCGTTCTTCCTTACTTTTTGATGTGGTTTCCAAAACGCGACTGCGGATTATAGCATGCAAATTCCGGGTTCACAAGACCAAACCTAACTGTATTTTCTGACAGCCAGCACCGCATTGTGCCCCCCAAAACCAAAGGCGTTACTGATGGCAAGCGAGACCTTTCCTTCGCGCGCATGATTCGGGACGTAATCCAGATCACATTCAGGGTCGGGGGTTTCGTAGTGAATTGTGGGAGGCAAAATGCCCTCCCGAATTACCTGCACGCAGAAGATCGCCTCCAAGGCGCCGGTTGCGCCCATCATGTGCCCTGTCATGGACTTGGTGGAAGAGATCGGAAGTTTATACGCCAAATCTCCAAAAGCTGCTTTTACGGCGCGAGTCTCTGCCTGGTCATTCAGGAGCGTTCCTGTCCCGTGCGCGTTAATATATCCAAGATCTTCAGCGTTTGCTTTTGCAGAGGATAAAGCCATCAGCATGGCCGCCGTGCCGCCAGCGCCGTGTTCATGCGGAGCAGTGATATGATAGGCATCCGCGGTGGCACCATAACCTGCCAGTTCCGCCAGGATGTTCGCACCGCGCGCTTTTGCGTCTGATTCACGTTCAAGCACCAGCACAGCCGCACCCTCGCCCATCACCAGGCCGTCCCGGTTTTTATCAAACGGCTGAGGCGTCATGGAATAATCATCATTACGGCGCGACATCGCGCCAACCCGATCAAACGCCGCCACACCGGTGGAGGTGATCGTGGCTTCAGATGCGCCGGCAAGAGCCGCATCGATCATGCCGGTCCGCAACATCATCAAAGCCATGCCAATTCCATCCGAGCCGGAGGCGCAGGCGGAAGCCACAGAAAAGCACGGTCCCTTGATCCCAAACTCAATCGCCGCCATACCCGCGCCGCCATTGGACATCAACATGGGTATCAAAAACGGACTCACGCGCCGCGGTCCTTCCGTGAAGTTTGTCAGCGTGGCATCCTGTAACGATTGCAAGCCGCCGATGGCAGACGAAATAATGACGCCGATCCTTCCAGCGCTTTTTTCAGTAATTTCCAAACCGGCCTGAAGCAGGGCCTGCTTTGCCGCCGCAATTGCAAATTGTTCAAAACGGTCACGCCGGCGGGATTCCTTCGCATCCATGAAATCTTCGGGCTTGAAATTCTTCACTTCGGCGGCAATATGAACCTGCAAGGGTGAAGAATCAAATATAGTTATGGGGCCAACGCCAGAAACGCCGGCAATCAAATTTCCCCAGGTTTCTTTTACACTCAAGCCAAGGGGATTAACCGTCCCCATGCCTGTAATAACAATGCGATCCTGCATTTCTCCTCCAACGGAAAATTTATTATAGATGTATACAGATAATGAAACCCCGAGAGATAAAAATCGTCACGCTGAACATAATCCCTCGCCTTTCCCCCGATCCAATCTGCTTGACCCAAAAGGCATTCATCCACCTCAGGCTATTGCACGGCCCTCATGCAATCACAGGCCGTAATGCAGCAGGTAAGAGATAAATCCAGATCGCTTTCTGTTAAATTGCGTAAGACCAATTGTCTGGTTAAGCAATAATGGGTCACTCGCCAGGCTTGGGGATGTAATCGCCTTCCACCCATTCTTCGCCGTTGGGACCTACTTCCTTTTTCCATACGGGGACAATTTCTTTGAGGCGATCAATACCATATCGCGCAGCATCGAAGACGCCGGTGTCGCGATGTGCGGCTGTACAGGCAATTAAAATCGTTGGGGTCTTTGGGTACAATCTGCCAATCCGCTGGACAATGGCAATCCCTTCGATAACAGGCCACTTATCACGGATCTCATCGGCAACCTGCTTCATTTTGGCTTCCGCCATTGGGACATAAGATTCGTATTCGAGATATTCCGTCTCATGCGGGTTCGCACGCGTTGTCACGCCGCGCACCATGCCCGCAAAGATCGCCGCTGCACCCGTACTGGTGAGCGTGACCTTCGAGAGCAGATCGTTCAGGTCAAGTTCGGATTCGGTGATGAAGAAAATTGTGGGAAGAGTGGACATAAGTTTTCTGATCCGCGATGCGTAAATCGTAATTTCATCCGCCCGAGACGGGTGGAAACATGCCGATCTCTGCGCTCGGCGGGACTATGGTTTCATCAAACGCATATTCGCGATTGATTGTGATGAGAACTGACTTCAAGGAATCTTTCAAATTTGGATAGTCGGTTGAAAGTTTATCTTTCAAACCCTGTATTGTCATATCCACAGGAATATCCATTTCCATGGACTTGGCCCCGGCACGGTCACGTATGGTCGCAAAAAACAAAAGTTTAATATGGTTCATCTCTATATCCAAACATCATTGGGGGCTGTAAGATCATCTTTCACGTCGCCAGTGTTGACAGTACCCGCTGGCTCGATCAACAGGATATGGCATTCGTCTTCGGCTACAGGTTTGTGTTCCATACCTTTTGGGACAACGAACATCTCTCCCTCTTTCAACACGACCCTGCCATCTCGTAGCAATATTTCCAATTGACCCTTGACGACAATAAATACTTCGTCCGTTTCGGGATAGTCGTGCCAAATAAATTCTCCCTGTACTTTTGCCAATTTAAGGTGATAGTCGTTCAATTGAGCAATAATCCCCGGCGACCAATGCTCGGAAATTTTCCCTAGTTTTTCCTCAAAATTAATCGATTGATAATTCATATTATTCATTGATTACATCCCCAGATCGACCGCCATGTTTTTCAACGAGACGGATATTCTGAATCCTCATGGTTTTTTCGGCGGCTTTCGCCATGTCATAAACCGTCAATGCCGCAACCGAGACAGCCGTCAATGCTTCCATCTCGACCCCAGTTTTGCCAATCAATTTGACGGTGGCAGTGATCACAACGCCAGGCAGGGATTCGTCGAGAGCGAGGTCCACGTCAATTTTCGAGAGTTGAAGAGGATGACATAACGGAATCAGGTCCGAGGTCCGTTTTGAGGCGGTGATGCCTGCAATTTGCGCCACGGTGAGTACGTCCCCTTTTCTGATCTGCCCGGCCCTGATCAAATCCAATGTCTCTTTTTTCATGTGGACTTCGCCGCGGGCGATTGCGACCCGCTCGGTATCCGGTTTGTTGCCAACGTCCACCATATTGGCATGGCCGTGTTCGTCAATGTGAGTTAGTTTTGACATGGCTTGAATTATACACTGGTATAATTCGCCCGCATGGACGGTATTTTAGGACACCAAATTGGCGGCTACAAAGTGCAGACCTCGGTTTACGAGGGACCGCTCGATCTTTTACTTAATCTGATCGAGCATGCCGAACTGGACATTACCGCCATTTCACTTGCAACAGTAACAGATCAATATCTGTCTTATCTGCATGGGCTGGAACAGTTAATGCCCGATGAAATTTCAGCTTTTCTTGTCATCGCGGCAAAATTGGTGCAGATCAAATCAGAGGCCCTACTGCCGCGTCCGCCTGAACGCGAACCAGGCGAAGAAGATCCGGGCACGGAACTTATCGATCAATTAATTCTTTACAAACACTACAAGGAAATTGCGGGCTGGCTGATGGAACGGCAGGAAAACGATCTGCGCACATACCTGCGTGTTGCGCCGCCGCCGAAAGTGGAAGCCAAACTTGATCTTTCCAACTTAACGCTGGAAGGATTGTTTGCGGCAGCCGAATCGGCTTTTGCAAAAGGCGAAGGAAAGAAATCGCTCGACACCATCATCGCTGCACCCAAAGTCACCATCCGCGAAAAGATAGAGTTCATCACCAGGACGATGAAGAACATCCAGCACATGGCCTTTAGCGGACTCATCACTGATAAATCCACACGCATTGAAATCGTGGTGACCTTTCTGGCTTTGCTCGAATTAATCAAGCGTTATCATATTTCGGCAAAACAGGATCAATTATTTGGAGATATAGAATTTGAACGGGTCGGCGAATGGAAAGACGATGAAGAAATTGAAATTGAGTTTGAATAATGCCAGGGCAAGATGGTTACGCGAAAGCCTTCATCCGCGCGGGATAAGGCTGCGGAAAAACCTGAACTTCCTACGCCGAGGAAAACAAGTTCTCTAATATTGCACGGACGCGAGCCGGTCTGGGAAATATCAGTTGGCGTGGATGCAGATTCCCCGGTCAAAGGTGGAACAGCTCTTCCATCAATCCACAAGATAGGCAATCACCGAAATAATCCCAATGGATACAATTACGGATAATCAAGTTTGTTGATTTTCTTTTTCATATTTCCCCCGATAAAAATAATAAGATGACAAAGCCAAAATTGCGCCGAGGTTGTCGAACATCAATATATCCAAGATGGAGGGGTGGCGCCCGGGCACGAAGGATTGATGAAACTCATCGGCGACGGAATATAATAACGCCGCCAGCCAGGCCAGCCAATAATATCTTTTGTTCCATTTGAGAACGTGAAAGTAAGACAGTGTCAGCAAACCGTATCCGACGGCATGCGCGCCCTTTTTGATGAAATAATCCCATCCCTGAAAATTTGGAAGGTCATCGCCAGGGCGCGAGGAAAATGCAAAGATTATAAGCATCAGCAGCAGAGCGGGAATCCAACGAGGTAAAATTGAAATGTATTTTTTCATCTTGAGGAAACCTTGATCGAAACAAACGAAGTCTTATTGAAAAGCAATCACCGTTGGCTGCATTATTCACATCCCTTCAAGGTTGTGCAAACAGAACGAATCCAGGAAGTACGGGAAGCCCTGAGGGAGGTGGAAAGCCTCGTCAATGCAGACGGCTGGCACGCGGCCGGTTTTATCGCTTACGAAGCCGCGCCTGCGTTTGACAGTGCCCTGCATGTTTTGAGCTCAAGCGATTTTCCATTGCTTTGGTTCGGTTTATATGCGGAACCGTGCATCATTCAATTACCAAAACCAGGAGAAAATTCGGCTATTCTTAACTGGCAGGCAGGCACCGAGCGCGAGAGTTATAACACTGCCATCGAAAAAATAAAAGACGCAATCGCGAGCGGAAAAACCTATCAGGTTAATTATACGATGCGCCTGAAGACGGATTTCCCTCAAGATGGCTGGAATTTCTTTTTACAACTTGCGCAAAATCAAAATAAGTACGCGGCATATATCAATCTGGATCATCATGTTATTTGCTCGGCAGCGCCCGAATTGTTTTTCGAGCTAAACGGTGAAACCATCACCAGCCGCCCCATGAAAGGGACTGTGAAGCGCGGGCGGACCACACAGGAAGATAAGGAGCAAATGGATTGGCTGCACCATTCCGTTAAAAATCGCGCCGAAAATGTAATGATCGTGGACATGAACCGTAATGATCTGGGGCGAATTGCAAAGATCGGAAGTGTGCATGTGCCCGAATTATTCACGGTTGAAAAATATCCGACCCTTTTTCAAATGACATCCACCGTACAGGCACAGACCAGGGCATCTTTAACTGAAATCTTCACCGCGCTATTTCCCTGTGCGTCCATCACGGGCGCGCCGAAGGTCAGCACGATGAAAATTATTTCAGAGTTGGAGACCGCTCCGCGAAAAATCTACACAGGCAGCATCGGATACATTTCACCAAGTCGCAAAGCGCAATTCAATGTAGCCATCCGTACCGTCTTGATCGATAAGGAAAAAAAACAGGCGGAATATGGAGTGGGCGGCGGCATCGTATGGGATTCAACCAGCGCAGGTGAATACAGCGAGGCCCTGCTCAAAGCCCGCGTGTTGACGGAACACCCGAAAGCATTTTCTCTTTTCGAAACCATACTATGCACCCCGCAGGATGGTCCCTTTTTGCTGGGAAAACACATTGAACGCATGGCGGATTCGGCAGAATATTTTGATTTCCCATTTTCAAAGAAAAAACTGGAGGATCTTCTTATTCAAATTGCCAGGGGGATAACATCTCCAAAACGTGTAAAAGTTTTACTTAACTGCTCTGGCGAATTATCGGCAGTGGCAAAGGATTTTCATTCAGCGAAAAATGTATTTAAGGTCTATCTTGCAAAACATCCAATTGACTCGAATAATGTATTTCTTTACCACAAAACCACGCGCCGCGAGATCTATCCCATCCCCAAGAATCATTACGACGATGTTCTACTCTTTAACGACAGGAATGAATTGACCGAATTCACCCTGGGCAATCTCGTGGTTGAAACAGCGGGCAAATTCTTCACCCCTCCCGTTTCCTGCGGACTATTGGCCGGCACATTCCGCGCCCATCTGCTTGAAATAAATAAAATCAAGGAACGAGTTATCCGTAAGGACGAATTACAAAATAATTCAAGTGTATTTTTAGTTAATTCCCTAAGAAGATGGGTGAAAGTTGAATTACAAAAAGAACCGGTGCTGTAAAGCATCGATTCCTTTCATTCAAAAGCAGCTTAACTCCACAAATCCTTCGCAATATCTTGCAAGCCCAATTCGAGCAATTTTTGCTTGGAGGGCTTGCCCGTCTCCAAATCCCAACCGCGGGCTTCGTAATAGGCAGCAAGCATGCCTTTCAAGTCCGGCGCAAAACCTTTCGCGCCGCCTCCGTGATACGGTTCAAGCAACGCTTTCGGAAGTTTGTCATTTGCGGCAGTCAATCCCATACGGATATTGATGGCACGCTTAAGATTCCAGGCGCGCTCACCTGATTTCATTAGATCTTCCATCGTCCAATCCAAATCAAGTGCGGCGTTTAGCAGATCCACTTGCGTTTGAGGAGAGACATTTGCAAAGATGCAGATCACGACGGAATTAAAGTGCGTGCGCCAGTTTTGATGTTTCGCCACATTGGCAGCCTTTTCCGCCTGCGCGTGACGTTCATAAAAGTTAATACCAATCTCATCATAAGTGTGACCCCAATCCACAAAAAAATAATCCGATTGATTATGACAGGCGCCGCGCGGACTGGTCGCATACGATAACGCCATACCCGAGACTCCGCGCGGATCGTGATATGCCACTTCAAGTCCGTTGACCTGTACGGCTTCCTCTTCCGCGCCAAAGGCTTTGCCAAATGCGCGCGAGCCATTTGCCATCAAATCGCCAATCCCCTCGCGGCGCGCGATCATGTGGATCAACTGTCTCACCGCGAGGAAACTTCCCCAGGCAAGAGCAAGCCCACCCGTATCCTGAGGCGTTATTTTCCCAAGTTCGAATAAATGAAACGCAAGCCCAATCGTGTTTGCAGTGCTGATCGTATCCATGCCATATTTGTCACACAGCTCGCCAAGCCGCGCTACTTCAACGAGATCGTCAATCAAAAGATTGGGTCCGAATCCAACGATCGTTTCGTATTCGGGGCCTTTGCGCTTTGTTCCATCGCCAAGGTCCACAACCCGCCCACATGCGATCACACATCCCTGACAGGCGCTCTGCCCAACCAAGATCGTTTCAGCCATCTTCGAACCAGAGATCTTATCCACACCTTTATAAGAGCCTTGATGGTAATACTTCGATGGCATGGCGCCTAAATATTCCGCATAATTCGCCGCACTCGCTGAACCAAGCTCATGAAGGATCTTTGCTTCATTATCCTGTTTCAGCGTGCGGTTGGCTTCGGATCGCAACTGGGCATATCGTTCTGCAACTTCAATTTTATTTTTTCCATGCACGGCAATAGCCTTGAGATTCTTTGAACCCATCACTGCACCAAGGCCAGTCCTGCCTGCCATGCGTCCGTGGTCGCAACAAATGGAGGCATACAAAACGCCGCGCTCGCCCGCTTCACCAATCACTGCGACTCGCGCACCTTTGACTCCGATCTCCGCTTTGACGATTTCCTGCGCCTCGTACACGTCCTTGCCCCATACATTCGCTGCGCTACGGACCTCAAACCTGTCCCCTTCAATCCAAAGATATGTGGGGCTTTGAGCCTTTCCTGTGATCCACAAACCGTCATACCCGGTTTTACGGAGTTCAGGTCCCCAGAATCCGCCAATATTGGATTCCGCCCACAGATTCGTGGCGGCACCCTTGCCGCAAATCACAAAGCGGCCCGTGGTGGGTCCATTGGTTCCCCCAAGAGGACCGTTCAAAAAAAGGAGAGGCGACTCAGGTGAAAGCGGATCAAGTTCTTTTGTCAAATATGGATACAAAATCCGCGCGGCAAGGGATGCGCCGCCCAAAAAGTCACGCTCCCATTCTTTTGGGATGCTGAATTCTTCGGTTGTATTATCCGTGAGGTTAATTTTGAGGATGGGCTGCATAGGCTGGTTTATGACAGGCTAAAGAATATCGGTCGTCGTTTCCTGCGCCACACGGACAAAGTCCAGCACAGTGGGGACATTTCGCATCATGTATCCCATGCTGCCGCTGACCTTTAACTTCATGGTCATCATGGCGGTCATGGGATTCAATTTGCCTGTCAAGATGGCAGTGATGTTGTTGTAACTTGCACTTAATATAAATACTGGTTTCGGGTGGGCAGATGCAGCAGGGTTGTATTCCACTTTTCGGCACTTGCCATGCCACAGGTCCAAATAGAACGTAAGCGGTTCAGTCAAATTTCCTTCGGGTTCGATAATAAAAAAAATGTCGCCCTCCCAATTCCTGGCAACTTCAGCATAGTGCTGATCTGAATTTATCTTTACTTCCAACTCTTTAAGCCATTCTTCACTCGGAAAGATAGCGGACATGAATTACTCCTTGGGAATTGTAATGCCCAATTTTACCATTTGAAATCCGTTACTTTTGTCCTTGCACAAATACTAAAAATATTATATGCTTAAACCCATGGGATTTTGTCAATCCCTGGCAATGGAAATTTGCCAAATATCATATTTCTCTTGGAGGAGCAAATGAAAAAACTGTTTACGCTGGCCAGCCTGCTTGTTCTGGCCTCTCTCGTACTTGCTGCTTGTGGCGGTGGAGCTTCACAGGCAAGTGACCTGCTTGGGGCGATCAAAGAGCGGGGATACATCCTGATTTCCACAGATCCTAACTATGAACCACAGTCCTTCTTGAACACCGCTGGTTCGCGCATGGCTAATACAAAATGCCCAGGCGATGCACTGACCACTGCTGAAATGCAGGGCTTTGATGTGGACGTAGCGATTGCCATCGGCGATGCTCTCGGCGTGGAAACCTGTTTCGCCACCCCCGGTTGGGATCTGCTCACCGCTGGTAACTGGGCGGACAAATGGGATATGAGCGTTGGCTCCATGACGATCACAACCTCACGCCAGCAGGTTCTGGATTTCAGTGTGCCGTATTATTACACTCCCGCCAAAGTGGCTGTAGCTGCTGACTCAGGCTTCGATTCCCTTGAGGCGCTGGCGGGCCAGGCCTTATGCGCCGGGGTCTCCACCACCTATGAAGCATGGCTGAACAACGACATGGAAGCATTGGGCCTGCCCGTGTCGTCCATTTACGCCACCGTCCCCGCTGGCGTTGTGGTTGTCCCGCTTGATAGCGACCAGGAATGCGCCCAGGCAATTGCATCGGGCCGCACCGACTTCGTCGGTTATGTGACCTCTGATACCGTGGTAGATGCGAACCTTGCTGCTGGAATGCCTGTTGTTAAACTTGACGGCACAGTCTTCTCAGAAGACCTCGCTGCCGCGTTCGACAAAACCTCAACGCTCAGCACCGCCACCCTGATCACCAAAGTTAACGAAGTCTTCACTGCCATGCACAAAGACGGAACTCTTTCCGACCTTTCCAACAAATGGTTTGGAATGGATATCACACAAGCTCCTAACTAATATAACTTGCATAAATAAGGGAAGCGGCTCAAAGGCCGCTTCCCTTATTTTCCATTAATCGGAAGGGAGACCACCGTGGGTATTTTTTCGAAAGAAGGACAGATACAAAAATCACAAGCTGATTTGCTATATGACATCCAGTTGAGAAAAGAAAGTCGTTTTCGAACGAATGTAGGCATCTCATGGTTTGTGTTGCTATTTATCCTTGTTATTATTTTTAGCGGGCAGGAATTTAGAATCGGGTCGATGTATTTCAGCGGAATAAAAATCGACACCGAATTTATGATCAACAATCTTGCATATATCTCACGCGGTCTTGGGGAAACCATCCGAATTTCCCTGCTGTCCATCTGCCTGGCAACTGTCCTTGCCCTTCTGGCTGCGCTTGGGAGACTCTCCACCTTTCCACCCGTTTATGCGCTCAGCACTTTTTATGTTTCGCTGATTCGCGGAACACCACTTTATCTGCAAATCTTCTTCTTTTTTCTGGCCCTGCCGCAATTGGGCATCATTCTGCCCGGGTTTGTTGCCGGCGTGATCGCGCTTGGGTTAAACTACGGGGCATATATGTCTGAAATCTTTCGGGCCGGGTTGAGTTCTGTAGACAAAGGCCAGCGTGAAGCGGCCATCGCGATAGGCATGACGCCGACTCAAACCATGCGGCGGGTGGTCCTGCCGCAAGCCCTGCGCTTTGCAATTCCTCCAGTGGGAAATGAATTTATCGCCATGACCAAAGACTCCGCGCTTGTGTCCGCCACGGGCTTTGTCCATGAGTTAATGTGGCGCGCCACCAAAGTGGGCCGTGCGCAATTCCATAACCTTGAAGCCTTGATCATGGCAGCCATTTTTTACTGGATCATGACCTTACTCCTCACGTATATCCAAAGCCGCATCGAAGCCCGCCTTGCCAAGGGAGAACGATAAGATGGATAATTCTTCAATTATCACATCCTCGCCAATTGTAAAAATCTCAAATCTCGATAAATATTTTGGGCGTCTGCATGTGTTAAAAAATATCAACCTTGAAGTGCCGGAGAGACAGGTTGTCTGCCTGATCGGGCGCAGCGGATCAGGCAAAAGCACATTATTGCGTTGTATCAACTTTCTTGAAGAGCCCTCGCATGGAAATATTGAGGTGGATGGGATCAAAGTGGAAGGCGGCGAAAAAGGAAAGCAGCACCGTCAATTGATTCATGAGGTCCGTTTGAAAACGGGAATGGTATTTCAAGAGTTTAATCTCTTTCCACATATGAGTGTATTGGAAAATGTAATTGAAGGTCCTGTGACCGTCAAGAACATGGATCGAAAAAAGGCTGTTGAACTTGCCGAGCAGAACCTGGACAGGGTGGGATTGTTATTCAAAAAAGATGAATACCCCAATCGCTTATCCGGCGGACAGAAACAACGGGTTGCCATTGCTCGCGCATTGACAATGGAACCAAGGGTTATGCTCTTTGATGAACCGACCTCTGCGCTTGACCCCGAGTTGATCGGTGAAGTATTGAATGTGATGAAAAAAGTAGCCATGGAAGGCATGACCATGATCGTGGTCACGCATGAAATGGGATTTGCCCGCGAGGTGGCAGACCGCGTTCTTGTGATGGCGGAAGGTGAATTGGTGGAAGACGGTGAACCAGAACAAATCTTCACCGCGCCCAAAGACCCGCGCACAGAAGCGCTTATCATTCGGTACCGCGCAGGTGGGGGCTAATGGTCATCGCCATCACCCGCAAGGTCAGCCCGCGCTTCAATGAATGTGAAATCACCCATATTGATCGCACCCCCATTAACCTCGGCCTCGCCCGCGCGCAACACCACGAATACGTTCAGGCGCTCCTAAAAATTGGATGTCGGGTGATTGAACTGCGGGAAGAACCCGACCTGCCTGACTCAGTCTTCGTGGAGGATGCTGCTTTTATTTTGCCAGAGGTGGCGGTCATTACCCGACCTGGAGCTGATTCTCGCAAACCTGAAACGGAATCAATCATCCAGGCATTGTCCCCCTTCCGTCCGCTCGTGCATATCACCGCGCCCGCCACAGTGGATGGCGGTGACGTGCTTGTACTGGGAAAGCACATTTATGTCGGCTTGTCCACGCGCAGTACGCCGGAGGCTGTCACCCAATTGCAAGGTCTATTGGACGACTACGGCTACAAGGTAAGCGGCCTTGAATTAACCGACTGTCTGCACTTAAAAACCGCAGTCACTCGTGTGGATGACAAAACACTGCTTATCAATAAAAACTGGATCGATCCCGCATATTTTACAGGCTATGATTTGATCGAAGTCGATCCATCTGAGCCGTTTGCGGCGAACTGTCTCCCTGTTAATGGAGTAATCATCTTTCCAACCTCGTTTCCCAAAACACAGGAAAAGCTTGAACAAAAGAGATTCAAGATTATGTCGGTCTCCGTTGACGAATTGGCAAAAGCAGAAGGAGCAGTCACCTGCTGCAGTCTGATCATAGAATGAGCCGCCGTACGCCTGCGCAATCCGTCCAAGCAGAAGAAAATTCAAGGTCAGATATGAAGCGGGTATAATTGCCAGCCATGATCACCCAAATCAAAAATCTGAATCTGCACCCAGGCAGTCTACATGGGTAACACGGAAATAAAAAGACATCCCAGAAATACTATTTTCGGGGATGTCTTGTGCGCTGGAGAGGACTTGAACCTCCACGCCTTACGGCACACGCACCTCAAGCGTGCCTGTCTGCCAATTCCAGCACCAGCGCAAGCAGGGCGTATTATAATCGGCTTGCTTTTCTTGTCAAGCAGAAATTCATAGGAGAACTATTATGGCTCGAATTGTTGTGGACGCAATGGGTAGTGACAATTATCCGACCCCAGATGTGGAAGGCGCAGTTCTTGCGGCAAGAGAATACGGTGTGGAAATCATTTTGGTTGGCAATGAAGCGCTGATCCAACCCGTGCTTGACGCTCAAAATACGAATGGACTGAAGGTACGCATTGTCCATGCACCCGAAATGCTAAGCATGGAAGATAAAGGCGAAAAACTGGTCCTGAAAGCGCGAAGCAAGGATACCAGGAATTCAATGGCGGTCGGAATTGACCTTGTCAAAAACGGGGAAGCGGATGCCTTCGTAAGCGCAGGCAATACAGGCGCGGGCATGGTAACGGCACTATTCAGGCTGGGACGCATTCGCGGCGTGGATCGTCCCGCCCTTGCGCCAATCTTCCCCACCGCCAGCGGAACTTGTGTGGTCCTTGATATTGGAGCAAACCCGGATTGCAAACCGGAGAATCTCCTGCAATTTGGAATTTTGGGAAGTATTTACGCCGAAAAAGTACGCGGCGTGAAAAATCCAAAAGTGGGGTTAATCTCCAATGGCGAAGAGGAAGGCAAAGGCAATGAACTCGTAAAGGCTGCAACCCCTTTATTCAAGGCCTCCAAATTAAATTACTACGGCAATGTGGAAGGCAAGGAGGTAATCGGCGGCGACGTGGACGTGGCTGTCACGGACGGTTTTACAGGGAATGTCATGTTGAAATCATCGGAAGCAGTTGCCAAATTGATCACGGACCGCATGCGAGAGATCATCAAGAATGGGAGTCTGATTACAAAGATTGGCGGATTGCTGGTAAAACCGGCCCTGGGGGCGATCAAAAAACTGCTCGACCCCAGCGAGCAGGGAGCCGCACCCTTGCTGGGGGTCAATGGCCTTGTATTTATCGGTCACGGGCGCTCGGATGCATTTGCCATCAAGAACGCAGTTCGTGTGGCAAAACTGGCAGTGGATGTAAAAGTGTTGGACGCAATGAAATCTGCAATTGAAGAGAGTATAAAAAATAAATCATGAAAATCATTAAAAACGAAAAACTTATCAAACGCAACAGCGTCATCGGTCAATGGACAAGCATGGGGGCGCTGGCCGTACTCGGCATAGGAATGTATATCTCCTTTACCAAGCCGGCTCTTTTCACGTATTCCATCGTTTGTCTCATGCTCGGCTTTATCATGACCCAGGTGGGCATGTATATGGGCAGCCGCTGGGGACGCTCGCCGCGTCCGGACGAGAAAATTGACGCCGGACTCAAGGGGTTGCACAGCGAATTTACCTTGTATCATTATTCAACGCCTGTATCACATTTCCTCGCAGGTCCTTCAGGCCTTTGGGCGCTCCTGCCTTATCATCAACGTGGAAAGATCACCTTCACAAAGAATCGCTGGAAAATGAGCGGCGGGGGATTCCTGCAGGGATACATGCGCATCTTCGGCCAGGAGGGCATTGGCCGTCCAGATATTGAGGCGGAAAATGAAGTACGCGTGCTAAAGAGTTTTTTTGCCAAGCACATGGATGAGGCGGACATCCCTGAGATAAACCCGATTTTGGTCTTCACCAGCGACGAGGTCGAATTGGAATCAGGCGATTCCCCCATTCCAGCGATGAAGCTTAAACAACTCAAGGAATTTATGCGTCAGGGTTCAAAAAATCGGACCCTCTCCAGTGGACAGATCACAGAAATTACCGAATTATTACCTAAAGAATAGCCTTAATCCTCCAATGCATAATAAGTTTCGTGAGATATCAATCAAGCCGCAGCAAGGATATATTCCTTTTGTCATCCTCGGCATCATAATAATTGCATCCATTGTGCGGATCAGGCTTTATGGAGATCCCAATCTATCCATTGCCGGTAACGATACATACAGTTACGTAGAATCATCCCAAACGCCTATATTCTCAGGCGAGATAATGACCGGGAGACGATTGCTAACAACAAATATTATTTACAAGATTTTCGAACCAAAGGAAGGCTATCGGATTATTGCCAATGGTTCCATTGGAACTACAAGGCGAGTCTTTCAACCAGGCTTCAATAATATTGTCATCTTGCAACTTATTATGTCTATTGTCGGTTGGGGGTTTCTTGCATTTATTGTATCTGAATATATCAAGAATCCGTTCATGAAAATATTGAGCGCGGTCACAATAGTCGTTTTTGCTTATACACCGCAAATCGCAGATTGGGATAGTATTTTGATGTCTGAGTCTTTTACTTTTTCCCTATTTGCGCTTCAATTGGCCATCCTGATCAAACTTGCTTTTTTAATTTACAAAGACCCAAATTCAAAAATGTCCACTTATATTACAGTCTGGGCAATTATTTATTTTTTGTGGACATTTTTACGAGACACAAACCTCTTTGCCTCACTCGTCACAATTGGGATGATTGTGCTCCTACTGTTTTCCATTAGATACCGAAAAAATAAACACCTGTTTAGTATTCTCGCATTTATTACGGTAATTTCGATCCTTGGATTGTCCACATCCAGCAATAGCACGCGTTCCCTGGTCCAGATCGCCAACATATACAACAATGATCTTTTACCCAGTCCCTCAAGGGTGATTATCTTGAAAGAATTAGGCATGCCTGCACCCGACTCAGCAGATTACCAGGCATGGTTTCAGGAAAACTCGGCAAAAACATTAATAAAGTTCATGCTTATTCATCCGGGTTACCCAGTGACAAAAATCGTGAGGGATTTTCCAGAGGCATTTACAGAAATTAAACAAACTTATTTCAAAACACCTGAGCGAGCCCAAACGCGCGAATCATTAACGGTGCTGGGGGATGCGCTCCACCCTGAGAACACCACCCCATTCTTATTGGATCTATTCTTGTTATTTGGGATAATCCTTCTCGCTGTAAAAAACATAAACGAGACAAGCCGACCCTGGGCATGGCTGGGGATCTGGCTTTTCATGATAGCCGGCATCACCCTCATCCCGACGATCCTAGGAGACGCCTGGGCGCTCAATCGACATGCCTTATTTTCAACAATGATCTACCGGCTATTTATGTGGGTATTCTCCATCATCTTTATGGATCTTGCAATTGAACAAAGCGTGCAAAAAACAAATCCCTCATTACAACTATAGAATCAGCAGGTATCAATTTATGGTACACTTGTTCTAATATGACCGTTATCGTTTCACTGGACATCGAAACCACGGGTTTGGACGAAAGCCGCGACTCAATCATTGAGATCGCGGCTGTTAAATTTAACGGCCGCCGTGTGGAGGATGAATTCTCCACACTGGTAAACCCGGGCAAACACATCCCCGATTTCATCACCGGCCTGACAGGCATAGATGACGCCATGGTTCGCCAGGCTCCAAGCCTGCGTGATGTTATGAATGACCTGACAGCCTTCGTTGGCGATGCCCCCATTCTCGGGCATAACGTCAAGTTTGACATTGGCTTCCTGCGCAAAGCCGGCCTGTTTCAATACCAGCAAACGCTCGACACCTACGAACTCGCCTCCGTGTTGATGCCGTCTGCCAGCCGCTATAACCTCGGCTCGCTTGGTCAGCAGCTCAATATCCCTCTCCCCGCCACACATCGCGCACTGGACGACGCCCGTGTCACCCATGCATGTTATATGCGCCTGCTCGACCTCGCCCGCGAGCTCCCGGTAAAAACATTACAGGAGATCGTGGAACTCGGTAATTTTGTAGATTGGGATGCAGGCTGGGTATTTGAACAGGCTCTCCAAGCCGCAGCCAAGGAAGGCATCAAGCCCAGACGGACGCAGCACGCCTCACCCCGCAAACCGACGCTTGATTCAACAATCCCAAAAGACTCTCCGCCCATCCAGCGTACCGATGAGCCGACCCCACTTGACCCCGAAGAAGTCGCCTCTATTTTGGATTACGGCGGACCTTTCTCGCAATACTTTGAAACCTACGAACACCGCGGTGAGCAGGTGGAAATGCTCAAAGCAGTGACAAACTCCCTTTCGAACGGCAACCATTTAATGGTCGAAGCGGGAACCGGCGTTGGTAAATCCTTTGCATATCTTGTCCCAGCCGCATTATTTGCAGCCCAAAACAACACGCGCGTGGTCATTTCCACCAACACCATCAACCTGCAGGACCAGTTGATCAAAAAAGATATACCGGATATGCAAGCCGCGCTCAACCTTGACATACGTGCGTCTGTCTTGAAAGGCCGTGTCAACTATCTCTGCCCGCGCGAGTTGGCATACATGCGCACACACGGACCCTCTAATGCAAACGAAATGCGCGTGCTGGCAAAGATCATCGTGTGGGGACTTGAAAATAACAGCGGCGACCGCAATGAAATCAATCTCACCGGCCCGATCGAGCGCGAGATTTGGTCAAGACTTTCCGCGGAAGACGATAATTGCAACACCGAAACCTGCCTCGGACGAATGGGCGGCTCCTGTCCTTTTTATCGCGCCAGGCAAGCCGCACAAAGTGCACACCTGCTCATCGTCAATCATGCGCTTTTGCTTTCGGATGTTTCAACGGGCAGCAAGGTATTACCCGAATACGATTACGTAATTGTGGATGAAGCGCACCATCTGGAATCAGCGGTCACCAACGCGCTTTCATTTCGCATGACACAATATGACCTCGATCGCATGTTACAGGAACTAGGCGGTTCATCCGCAGGGCTGCTTGGCAGATTGCTGGCAGAGACACACGACACACTTCGCCCCTCAGACTTTGGCCTGCTCCAGCAAAATGCAAAACGCGCCACCGACCAAGCATTTCGCCTTGAACAATTATCCAGGGAGTTTTTCAATGTGCTCGGTGAATTTATCACCCTGCAGCGCGAAGGACAACCTCAAAACAATTATTCATGGCAAATGCGGATCGTGTCCGCCACACGCACCCTCCCCGGCTGGGATGATGTCGAGATCATGTGGGGCCAAACCAGCGAGACCATGTCACTGCTCCTGAAAACATTGGATGAAATTTACAAAACGCTTGGCGAAATATACAGTGAAGGTCATGAAAACGTTGAAGATGTGATGGGAAGTCTAAGCACCCTGATGCGCCGCATGACCGAAGCCGAAGCCGCCTCTTCAGGGTTGATGCACAAACCATCCAGCGAATTGATCTATTGGGTGGAGGTCAATCCGCGTGGTGAAAGATTGTCACTCAATGCCGCTCCGCTTCGTGCGGGCCCGCTCGTACAAAAACATTTATGGCATGAAAAGGCTTGTGTAATTATGGCATCCGCCACCCTGACCACGCGCGGCGATTTTCGCTATGTTTGCAGCACACTTGCCGCCGATGAAGTGGACACCCTCTCACTTGGCTCACCCTTCGATTACGAATCAAGCACTTTGCTTTATGTCGCCAATGACATGCCGGAGCCAAACGCTCACGGCTACCAACAGGCCTTGGACCGCGCCATTATTTCGACTGCCAAAACCACCGGCGGACGGATGCTCGTCCTGTTCACATCCTACGCTGCACTCAAGAAGACGGCGCAAGCCATCACTGGCCTGCTCGCACGAGAGGATATTTTTGTCTTTGAACAAGGGGAGGGTGCATCTCCAAATGCATTGCTGGAATCATTCAAAACCACGGATCGAGCCGTCCTGCTTGGCACACGTTCCTTCTGGGAAGGTGTGGACGTGCCCGGCGATTCGCTTTCGGTGGTGGTCATCACCAAACTCCCGTTTGGCGTTCCATCGGATCCGATCATTGCAGCCCGCTCCGAGCTTTACGAGGATTCATTCAATGAATACTACCTGCCTGAATCCATCCTCAAATTCCGCCAGGGGTTTGGGCGCCTGATCCGCATGGCATCTGACCGCGGTATTGTCGCCGTCATGGATCGGCGCATTCTTACAAAACAATATGGAAAAATGTTTCTTGAGTCACTGCCACAATGTACTTCCAGGCAAGGGGCGGCGACTGGATTGGCAAAAATGGCAGGTGAATGGCTGGGAACATAATCCCTGGCGGCTCTGACAAGAGGGTACACACCAAACAAATATTTATTTTCTTAATTTGGCCTTGAGTTCCGATTGATATTTGATAGATCATCCAGGGAAAGAAATGCATCAACGATCCTGGGCTCAAAATACGAACCCGAAGATTCGCGAATATTTTTTAACGCGTCTGAAGGCGAAAACCTCTTTCGGTAAGGGCGGTCGGACACAAGCGCATCCCATACGTCTACAACGGAAAATATACGTGCCGCAAAAGGAATATTCTCACCTTTCAAACCGCGCGGATACCCTGTGCCGTCCCATTTTTCATGATGACAATATGGAATATCCAAGGCAGGATTGAGAAATTTAATGGGACTCAACATCTCATATGCAATAATGGGGTGGGTATTAATGACGGCCCGGTCATCGGTATTGAGGGGCCCTGGTTTTAGTAAAATCCCATCTGGAATAGCCATCTTTCCAATATCATGCAGGAGTGCCCCGCGGGTCATGTGATTGATCGCTTGTTCGTTTAGCCCCATTTCCCTGGCAAGCTTCTGCGTCAAGGAAGTAACACGTTTGGTATGACCTTCAGTCTCCTTATCCCTTAAATCCAAGGCGCGCACCCAACCCTCGAGCGTGGCTTCGTAAGCAATTTCCAACTCGTCCTTACTTTCCTGTAACTCATCGAATAAAAACGCATTATGAATGGCAATTGCAGCCTGGTTTGCAAAGGCAGAGATTAAACCGATATTTTCCTGCTTGAAAACCCCGCTCCTCGTCCGATTATCCACATAAAGTACGCCAATTAGTTTGTCCTTTATTTTTAGCGGAACGCATAATATGGATAATAAGTGGTAATAAGCGACGCTTAATTGGCCGTCAAAACGCGGGTCTTCCTGGGCATTCGTCGTTAGAACAAGCTTGCCCGTATCCAGCACCTGATTGACAATGGTTTTACTGAAAGCAAATTGATCTTGGTCAAGGTTGACATGATCGAGTCCGCGCGCAACATAGACCTTAAAACTTCCATCCGACTCGCGCAGCATGAGAAAACCGCGCTCTGCCTGCATCAGTTCCACAAGACTATCCATGACTTCGGACAAAACCCGCTTCAGACTCAAGGAGGAATTAATCGTATTCCCAATCCGCACCAGCGCTTCAAATCGGGAATCACACGTTTGAAATTGCCTGGAAACAGAACTTTTTACCTTATTTATGGTGCTGGCAACCTGCGTCAGGTCTCGAAAGACTTGCGAGGTTTGGCCTCCCTGCGTCTGTGAGACATTCTTGATGGTCCCGGAAAGTAGATTACTTATCTCCCAAAGCTGCTCTTGTACAGCATTTGTGTCAGATGGTTGTGTCATTTCGATTCTTCCTTCTCAAATTCA
>CAZEGE010000004.1:0-21516 GCA_964511765.1 uncultured Anaerolinea sp. | reverse complement strand
CAAATTCAGCGTTTGATCCAAAGTCCTTGCCTGTCTCAAGTTACAACTTGGGTAAAACAATGGATTGCTGTTTCTGGTACTTTCCCTTTTTATCCGCATAGGAGATACTGCACTCTTCGTCTGCCTCGAAGAATAAAACCTGTGCCAGCCCTTCGTTTGCATAGATCTTGGCGGGCAAGGGAGTGGTATTCGATATTTCCAGAGTCACAAATCCCTCCCATTCAGGCTCAAACGGCGTGACGTTGACAATAATCCCGCAAC
The DNA here is from genome assembly GCA_964511765.1 of uncultured Anaerolinea sp. GTDB lineage: Bacteria > Chloroflexota > Anaerolineae > Anaerolineales > Villigracilaceae > Villigracilis. The sequence goes on along the minus strand of CAZEGE010000004.1, from coordinate 21,255 downwards.
GCGCATAGGTGGACTTTCCCAAACAGACTGTCAAGACCTTGCGCGGAATGCGGAAATACTCAATCGTGCGCGCCAGCGCAAAGGAATTTGGCGGGACAATACAGACGTCTCCAACAAAATCCACCATTGAATTTACGGCAAAATTTTTGGGATCAACCGTAGCGGAAAAGACATTCGTAAAAATCTTAAATTCGTTGGCGACCCGCACATCGTACCCGTACGAGGAAACGCCATATGAGATCACACCATCACGAACCTGGCTATCCACGAAGGGTTCGATCATCTTATTTTCAAGCGCCATCTTCCGAATCCAATGGTCTGGTTTCAATCCCATCTTCTTCTCCTTGATCTATTTCAGGTTTCCATAGTACAGGTAAACAACCTTGATTTTATAACAGTTCTGCAATCCGGTAATGGTAAATATATGGATATTACCCACTCCCAATATACTAAAAAATGACCACCGCTTTATGCGATGGTCGTCTTTTATGAGAACATCATGGTCAAGGCTTCTGGAACCCAGAACGCTCCATACCCCATAAAACCGACCACAATGGAAGCGCTCAAAATCAAGATGCCAAATGCGATCAGCAAACGATCTCGGAATTGATATGTCAACACATCCGTCCATGTGCGCGGGCCTACGCCAAATGCCCGCAAATCCATGGCGTCAATAATATCTTCGCTTCCAATTATGGCATGGATGGTGACCGGCACTATCACAGGTCCCAACTTTCGCACCTGCTGTATAATGCCGCCGCTGATCTTATCAAGCTCGTAACCGCGTGCCCGCTGGGCATCCATTGTCAGTTGGAAATCCCTGCCAAAGGTCGGAATGAAGCGCATGGTCAGGTCCATGGCGTAGGCAAATTTATCGGAAAGTCCAATGCCCTTAAATGTAATTCCATACAAGGCGGGGTTGAGCGAGTAAGGAATCAGGATCGTCATGACAGCAATACTGGTTACACGCACAAGCTGGCTGACTGCAAAGAAAGCCCGCTCCACGGTCACTTTCAAAACGGGAGTCCAGCCCAGGATCGAAAAGGACGCCCTGAACTCGCGGATCAAATGCTCACTCTTATACACTTCCGATCCACCGCGCCCAGTAAGGAAGGTAAGAATTGCAAAGAAAAAAACAAAACTAATGATAAATAAGAACGCCCGTCGCATTTCATGCCATTTCACCCCCGAGGTAAGCAGAACAAACATGGCGATCACAAAGAACGGAAGCAAAAAGCGTACATCCCAAAAGGATAGGGTGGCAAAGAGGAAGCATGCATAGAAGATCACCCAGGCACGCGGGTCAAAGGATTGAATGAAGGAGTTTTCGCGTTTCCGGAAACGCCAGGCGACTAACATCTATATGTCCTCCCTCTCCCCTTGCCCCTCTCCCAATGGGAGAGGGGTTGGGAGAGGGAAAAAAATTAACGACCGGACTGGCGGCGTGTTGAAGCGTACGCCACTACCAACATCGGCACAAGGATGGCGGCGAAGATCAGGTTTGGACCGGCGGCGGGAAGGAATTCACCCACCACTGCGGCGGCAAGGCTGAAACCATTGATCCAGATATCTGAAAGTGCCGCAAAGAGAATGCCGAGGATATTGCCCAACATGCCCCAGGTGACGGCGGTTGCCACATCTTCATTATCCTTGAAGAAGTAACGCACGGCGAAGACCAGCACAAAGCCGACGAGAATGGCAATACCCGCAAAGAGCGAGATCTGTGCATCGCCAAAGATGCCGTTATCCACATCGTAGAATAACATATTGGATTCACCACGATTGACGAAGAACAGCAGTGCAGTCAGCACCGCCAATGCGCCGCTGATATAAAGCACAGTATCCATGCTTTTCTTCTTGTCAGGGAAGAGCATCCACATGCCAGCGACAAAACCGACAAGACCGTTGCCGATGCTCCACTGGGGAGAAAGGCCGAAGCCCGTCAGCGCATCGCCGAACATGTTGCCGACCGCGCCGGTGAAGAAGCCGACAACCGGGCCAAAGGCAAAACCGAAGAACATCGGGATTGCAATGGCAGGGCGCAGGGAGACCTGACTCAACGAGGGCACCACGAAGACGGTCCCATTGAACAGCCATGAGAATACGGCATACAATGCCGCGCCGATCGCCATCCAGACCACTTCACGAGTGCCGACTTCCCACGCTTTGTTTTCCTTGGTCATGTAATAGGCAACGAACGCAATCGCGAGACCGATCACAACGAACACGAAGCGTGAAACCACACTGGCTTGATCGACAGAGAAATTAAACAAAGCGCCTTCGGCGGGTTCCTTTGCGCCAAGCACAAACATCACGACGCTAAACAAGGCGAGTACAACAATTAAGAAGATCAAAACATTTTGAAATTTCTTGTCCATCTTTACTTCTCTCCTTTTTAAATATGCGCCAACGCTTCGGCCCTCATAAACCTGCCTGTCGTGCTGAGTCGCTTGAGGTTGAGAGCCAGCAACGAGGTAGGAACGAGGCGGTTGGCCTTGAGTCTGTCGAAGTCGCGCAAAACATCCTGCGGAGTCCCATCTGCAACAAGTCTTCCATCATTCACCATCAACACCCGATTGGCGTAAATTACCGCCAGATCCACATCGTGCGTGATAAACAGGATGGCTTCAAAGGCAGGCATTTGCAGGATCGAATCCATGAAATTCATGTAATTCTGATAATCCTGCCCGGCGGTAGGTTCATCCATCACAAGAATTTTGGAACGCATTGCAAGGATGGCAGCTATGCTCACGCGCTTCTGCTGGCCGAACGAAAGGGCCAGCGGCGGGTCATTCTCCTTGTCAGAAAGGTTTACGATCTTAAGCGCCTCTTTCACCTCCATTTCGATTTGCTGCCTGGGGTGCTTCATATTCGTCGGCCCAAAAGACAGTTCTTCGCGAACCGTCGGCGCAAACAACATGTGGCTCGGGCTTTGAAAGACATACCCCAGCATGCTCGCGATCTCGGCCACACTCGCCTCACGCGTATCACGACCATTTACAAAAACACTGCCGGATTTCGGCTTGAGCAGGCCAATGGCATGTTTTACAAAAGTTGTCTTGCCTGCACCATTGGGGCCCAACACTGCAATCACATCACCGCGGTTGATTTCAAGATTGATGCCATGCAAGACCTCGCGCTCGACATCATATCCAAAGGCAACATTCTGAAATTTGACAAGCGCCTCTTTTTCAGCGCATTTGCCTGTCGCGCCGGGCAGGACTTGAATCTCCGCTGGAGGCGGATCCTGCCTCGCGCGTTCGACGATTTGTTCCGCAGGCAATTTCACTTCGCGGTAGTTCACCACTTTAGATAACCCCTGCACATTGCCAAGGTAACGGATTTCGCCTTCACCCATGAACATGACCCGTTCAGGGGCGATGCGCAATACATCCTCCACGCGATGTTCCACGAGCAGGACAGTCATCCCATCGTCCGCCAAGGCGCGGACGGCATCTAGCGTATCCTGCGCGGAGGCAGGGTCAAGGCTGGCAAGCGGCTCGTCCAGAAGCAAGATGGACGGGCGCATGGCAAGCACGCCAGCCAGCGCCACCTTTTGTTTTTCACCGCCCGATAAATTGAATGTTTCCCGGTCCCGCAAATGAGAGATTTTTAGGAAATTAAGCGCTTCATCGACGCGCGTAAAAATTTCATCACGCGCCATGCGGAGGTTTTCCAAGCCAAAAGCCACCTCGTTCAATACTTTTGTGCCGAGAATTTGTCGTTCAGGGTCCTGCAGGACGGTGCCGATCTTTTGCGAAATTTGCGAGAGCTTCCAATCTTTCGTATCCTCGCCAAAGAGGAGCACCTGCCCGCCGATCTCCCCTTTATACGAGCGCGGAATTAAACCATTAATGGCACGAACCAAGGTGGTCTTGCCGCATCCACTTGCACCTGCAATCAGCAGGATTTCGCCGGGTTCCGCTTCAAATGAAATAGCATGGATTGCCGTGCCTTGACGGTCACGGTAACGAAAGGATAAATTGTCAATTACAAGGGGCTGCGCTGAAGATGTCATGGCATTGGTATTATCAAGTCGCAAAAGCAGATTGTCAAGTCGGATATTCCCTAAAAACAAAGTATGCCAATTTCACATCTTTACATTCGGTTTTTCCAACACCTGCCAAAATTTAATGCGACGTCGCCAGGTAATCGCCCGGACGAAAAACCGCCATTTCCGCCGCCTGTAATCCTTTTGTGAAAAAATACAACTTCATGCTTTCAGGAAACATGAATCCTACTTATTGATCAAACCGATCAAGGCCTCATAATTCGCGGGAATAATTTTTGGTGATTGGAACGACTCGGTGATAACAGCGGGATCCTTCATCCCATGACCTGTGCACACCACAACGATGCGTTTACCCTCCGCCTCAAACTTCCCGGCCGCCAATTCAGCAATCAAACCAGCCAGCCCCGCAGCGGAGGCCGGCTCAACCCACACCCCTTCTTGAGCCAAAATTCGCTGTGCCGCCAATATTTCATCATCTGACACAGCAATAATTCTCCCATTGGATTGCTGAGCAGCTTCAATCGCCTGCTCGCCGCGCGCTGGTTTGCCTATACGAATTGCAGTGGCAATCGTCTCTGGGTTTTCCACTGGATGGCCTAAGACTAATGGGGCTGCGCCTGCAGCCTGCACGCCCAGCACACACGGCAGTCCTTTCCGGTATTGTTTGAAGCCGGCCCAATATGCTGTAATATTCCCGGCATTCCCAACAGGCAGGCACAACCAATCAGGCGCATTGCTCAATACATCACAGATCTCGAAAGCGGCTGTTTTTTGCCCCTCGATGCGAAATGGATTGATCGAATTTACCAATGCGATGGGGGTCTTTTGAGTTATTTCAACAACCAGTGTAAGCGCATCGTCAAAAGAGCCTTGAACTTGAATCACTTCTGCCCCATAGGCAATTGCGCCGGCAAGTTTTCCAGTCGCAACCTTTCCTTCTGGTATCAACACAATAGCGCGCAGACCAGCTCGTGCTGCATATGCTGCAGCAGATGCAGCTGTATTCCCTGTGGATGCGCAAATGACCGTCTGCGTACCGCGTCCAACAGCCTCGCTGATGGCGGCGGTCATGCCGCGGTCCTTGAATGAACCCGTGGGGTTCAAACCTTCAAACTTGATATACAATTCACAGCCGAATTCCCTGCTTAAGCGCGGCATTGGGATTAATGGTGTATTTCCCTCGAGCAGGGAAATATTTTTTGTATGGGGCGGCAATTCAAGATACTGCCCGTATTGATGGATCAAGCCCTGGTAGGTCATGGCAACTCCGAGTTTAAGAATGATGCGATTATAATGTCTTGCATGGTAAAAATCCGAGTCCCCGCTACATCTGCAAATTTGGGCCCAGGCTTCGATTGTCTGGGGCTGGCTTTGGATATTTGGAATGAAATCTCGTTTGAAGCTGCCGGCAAATTAACTTATCAAGTTACGGGCGAGGGCGCGGAGAAGTTAAACAAAGGCACAAAAAATTTATTGACAAAATCGTACGCTTTTTTGCATGAGATCTGTGGAAAAGAGATGAAGGGCGCACGGATTTGCGCCCACAACGAAATTTTGATGAGCAGCGGTCTTGGCTCAAGCGCGGCGGCAATTGTAGCAGGTTTGTTTGGTGCCAATGAAATGCTGGGCAGGCCTTTGAATGAAAACGAATTATTAAAACTGGCAACCCAATTGGAGGGACACCCAGATAATGTTGCGCCGGCTCTATTTGGCGGTCTGGTTGTTTCGGTAATGGCACGTGAAGAGATCATAATCCAACGATATGAAATCCCCCGCCTAACCCTGGTGATCGTCAAACCGGACGTGGACTGGCCCACGCGTGTATCCCGCGCAGTTCTGCCGAGGTCTGTTTCGCGCGCAGATGCAATTTTCAATATTGGACGTGCTGCTCTCGTGGTTGACGCATTGCGAAACGGCGATCTGGGTCTTTTACAAAAAGTAATGGAGGACCGCATTCACCAATCCTATCGTTTGAAGAATATTGCGGGAGGCATGCCGGCTTATAAAGTTGCCAAACAATTTGGCGCGGCAGCGCTTTCGGGCGCAGGACCAGCCATCATTAATTTTGTTTTGCCGGAAAATGCAGATCAATCAAAAAAAGAAATTGCCAGGATATTCGAGGAACGTGGAATTTCAACAAGGACGATCGTCACCGTGCCGAGCAAACTTGGCGCGAGTCTGATCTAATATAACCGCCGCCTGAATTTTAGCGGCGGTTTTGATTGGCAATCTCATTTCTACTTTTTCTTGCTCTTCGGTTTTGCCTTCTTGGTGGTCACCTTTACTACAGCAGACTCGGGCTTGAGATCAATAGTCTCCGCCTTATATGCCTCACGCAAATTGATAGGCGCAACATGGCTGTCGCGTACCCTCAAATTGATCATCTCCACAAAGACCGAGAAACCCATCGCAAAGTACACATATCCCTTCGGAATATGCTGATGCAGGCCTTCGACGATGAGCGTGAAACCGATCATGAGCAGGAAGCTCAATGCCAGCATTTTGACGGTTGGATGTCTCTCCACAAATTCGCCAATGGGACCTGAGGTAAATATCATTACACCTGCGGCAAGGATCACTGCGATGATCATGATGGGGATTTCATTGACCATGCCCACGGCGGTAATGACCGAATCAAGCGAAAAGACAATGTCCAATAACATGATTTGAATGATCACGTTTGTGAAATTGGGAGCCACTTTTGCGGAAGTACGGCCTTCCCGGCCCTCCAATTTTTCATGTATTTCAAAAGTGCTTTTTGCGATCAGGAACAACCCCCCCGTCAGCAAAATCAAATCGTGACCTGAAACGCCGAGGTTTAATACGTGAAAAAAGGGTTCGTCAAGGCTGATGATCCATGACAGGGAAAGCAATAACAAAATGCGCGTGATGACCGCAAGCATAATGCCTGTGGTCCTGGCTCGCGGCTGATCATTCGTTGGGAGTTTTCCCGCCAAAATGGAGATGAAGATAATATTATCCACGCCCAGCACTAATTCGAGCGCGACCAGTGTGACCAATGCAATCCATGATTCGGGCGATGTAAACCAATTCACGTTTGTTGCTCCTGAAAACAGAATGGGGGAATTTTAATGGGTTTTACAGAAACAGGGTATACAAAACCTTGGAGGTTCTCAAGCCTCCAAGGTTTTGTCCTGCACACTCATTTTACGCGGAACATCCCGCAGGATCGTATAATGTATGCCGGTTTGCGGTCAAATCCTGCAAAAATTTGCGCAATTTCAATTACTTAATCTTGAACATCTGCGTGAGTTTCATCGCAAGATTGAGATCGCCAGCAAGTTTCAACTTGCCCTGCATAAAGGCTTGCATTCCGTCAAGTTCGCCGGTGAAAATTTTGACATAATCCTCCGAGTCAGCAGTGAGGGTCATCTTGGGAGACGCGTGCGTCCCTTTCTCAACTGTGACTTTACCATCTTTAATCACCGAATACCATTCGCCGGGTTCTGCGCCCGTGAATTTAAATTGGATGACCGCATCAAGCCCCGCTGCTTTTTCGGGGATGAATGCGCCAGGCATTTTGGACATGAGGTCTGAAATTGTTAATGGCATCTTCTATTTCTCCTGTTGTTTTCGGACCTGCCAGGTCTTTACAAACCATCAGGTCTTAATGGATTATTGTAAATTCTCAAATATCGCCGCGGCGCCCATACCGCCGCCGATGCACATCGTCACCATCCCGTACCTGGATCTGCGGCGGCCCATTTCGTAGATCAACTGCGTGGTGAGCTTGGAGCCGGTACAGCCAAGCGGATGTCCAAGCGCGATGGCACCGCCGTTGACATTGACTTTACTTTCGTCAATCTCAAGCACCTGGATTACCGCCAGCGATTGTGCAGCAAAGGCCTCGTTCAATTCTATCAGGTCAATGTCATTTAACGGCAAGCCTGCGATTTTCAACGCCTTCGGGATTGCAGCAATAGGCCCAATTCCCATCAACTCAGGCGCGACGCCTCCCACCGCGAAGGAGACGAATCTTGCCAATGGACGCAAGCCCAGCTCCGACGCTTTCTCCGCGGACATGACCATCACAGCCGAAGCGCCATCCGACATCTGCGAAGCATTTCCAGCGGTGACCGTGCCCCCTTCCTTGAAGGCAGGCTTGAGCTTGGCAAGAGCGTCCAGGCTTGTATCCGCGCGCGGACCTTCATCTCGTTTCACTGTGAATGCTCGCTTCTCCACCTTGCCATCCACATACTCTGTGATTTCCACCTCAATCGGAACGAGTTCGGGATCGAAAAGTCCGGAATCAACCGCCTTCGCGGCTTTCTGGTTGCTCTTGAGTGCAAACTCATCCTGCTGCTCGCGAGTGATACCATATTTAACCGAAACGTTCTCGGCGGTGAGTCCCATATTGGTGTAGTAGTGCGGCAAGTCCTGCGCAAAGTGCGGATTGGGCGAAAATTTATAGCCCATCATGGGCACCATGGACATGGACTCCACGCCGCCGCCGATGCCGATTTCAAGGTCGCCTGATTTGATCGCGTACGCAACGTGGGCAATGGACTGTACACCCGACGAACAATAACGATTGATCGTTTCAGCCGGGACAGTATCAGGCAAGCCCGCCCGCAAGCCGATCATACGCGCCACGTTCATACCCTGCTCGCCTTCCGGGAAGGCACATCCCAAAACTACATCTTCAATTTGAGCAGGGTCGAGATTCGGCGTGCGGTTGAGTAATTCTTTGATAACAGTTGCGCCCATTTCATCGGGTCGAACCGTGGCAAGTCCACCGCGCTTGGCTTTTCCAATGGGGGTGCGAACAGCACTAACGATTACTGCTTCTTTTGATGTCATAGGTCTTCTCCTTAAAACTACAAATTAGGAATTAGAAAAATTAGGAATTATTTCTTGTGTCGGTTTTGGTCAGTGACCGTGACTGTGAGCGAATGGCTTGTTGGATAATTTTGACACGCTTTTCAAGAATTTCGTTTCCTAATTCCTAATCCGCAATTCCTAATTCCTTAAAGGCTTACCCGTCTGCAGCAACGACCACATCCTGGCTTGTGTTTTTTCTTCACCGCAAAGGGATAAAAATGCTTCCCTTTCCAAATCCAGAATATATTGCTCACTCACCCAGGTGGGTCTGGACAATTCACCGCCGGCCATCACATACGCGAGTTTCGTGGCAATATGCGCATCATATTCAGTGATGTAATTGCCTTCCTTGAAACTCCATGCACCGACCTTCATCGCGCCGTACATGTCACGCCCGGGCGCATAGATCAATTCCGGAGCGGGTGGTTTATATCCCGAGGCCGCCAGGTGGATGACTTCCTTCTTCGCCTCGGTAAGCAGATGGTCGCGATTGGTCACCACCCGATCCTGCGGATTCAAGATTCCCATTCCGCGCGCTTCTTCAGCGGAGGTTGCAACCTTGGCCTGCCCTATTTGCAGGAATGCTCTTTGAATGAACGGGAACGGTTCGGCGTTTTCAATCTTCATTGCGGGGTTGATGATGCGGCGCATATATTCCTTTGTGCCTCCGCCCGCGGGGATGACTCCCGCACCGAGTTCCACCAAACCGATATAAGTTTCAGCCGCCGCGACGACGCGCGAAGCGTGCATGGTGATCTCGCAACCGCCGCCCAATGCGAGTCCTGCAGGCGCAACCACCACAGGTTTCGCTGAATAGCGCATCCGCATGTTCAAGTCCTGCAATTTGCGGACCGCGCCATCGAGCGCATCCCACATCCCTTGCTGTGCGGAAACCACAACCATGAACAAATTCGCGCCCGCGCTGAAATGCTCGCCTTCGTTGCCGATCACCAAACCATCGAAGTCTTTTTCAACGCGATCCAACCCCTCGGATGCGATCGCAAAGATGTCATCGTCAAGCGCATTCATCTTGGTGTGGAATTCAACCAGCGCAACGCCATCGCCGATATCATACAGCGACGCACCGGCGTTCTTGCTGATTTCCTTCTTCGTGCCGCGTAATTCCTTCAACAGCACAAGGCTTTTGGGCTGTTTCAACTTCATATATTTTTTCCTGGCGACATCGTACACGCCGACTTTATTGGCGCCTTTATATTGATAAAAAGTTTCCACCCCTTCCTTCAACATTTCATCCACCCATTTCGCAGGCACATATCCTTCCGCCTTCATGCGCTTCACGGTCTCTTTCACGCCGAGCATATCCCAGGTCTCAAACGGACCCGCTTCGTGCATAAATCCCCAACGAACTGCGTCATCGATTGGCTTCACCGTATCTGCGACTTCTGGAATAATCGTGGAGACATACTGAAAACTCTGATACGTCAACGCCTTGACCAGTTTCGCAGCCTTGTCATCCGCATCCAGCATGACCTTTAGCCTGTCGCCCAATCCCTCGACATCCTTGGCCGCCTTGACAGAGTCAAAGCGCGGCTTGCCCGCAGGCACATGTTCGAATGTGTTCAAATCAAGCGAATGGAATTCCTTCCTGCCTTCCGCGTTGCGTACTTCCTTATAGAAGCCCACTTTGGTCTTATTGCCAAGCCACTTGCGCTCGAGCAAGGTGTCCATTAACTTGCGCGGTTTCTCCGCGGCGAGATATTTTTGCCCGAGTTTGTCATACGGGATCAAGGGCGCGAGGTTCTTGCCTACATGATCCCACACATCCACACCAACCAGATCGATCAGACGGAAGGTAGCCGTTTTGGGACGACCCATCAAGGGACCGCTGAGAGAGTCCACTTCATCGACGGTGTAATCGTTGTTAAGGATGAAGTCCAGTGCAAAGGCGCCCGTCCCAAAAGCGACGCGGTTGCCGATGAAATTCGGCGTGTCCTTGCAAAGCACAATTCCTTTGCCCAAATTAAATTTGCCGAAATGGACGAAAAATTCAGTGACATCCTTCGATGTATCCGCCGTTGGGATGATCTCCAGCAATTTCAAATAACGCGGAGGATTAAAGAAATGGGTGCCAAGGAAATGTTTCTTGAATTCCTTCGAGCGGCCTTCGGCAATTGCTTTTACAGGAATCCCAGATGTATTTGTTGTCACGATCGCGTTGGGTTTGCGCACTTCGTCGATACGCGCCATCAAATCCTGTTTGATTTTTAGATTTTCGATGATCGCTTCGCAAACCCAATCCGCTTCAGCAATTGCACCGAAATCATCTTCAAGATTTCCAAGCGTGACAAAAGTTTTCAGATCGGCAGACATCAAGTTGGCGGGCTTTGCCTTTATGCAGCGATCCCAGCCTTCCTTGACGATCTTGTTCTTATCGGGCGAATCCTTTGCGGGAATATCCAGCAACGTCACAGGCACGCCGATATTTGCAAGATGCGCCGCGATTGCCGCACCCATTGTGCCGGAACCAATCACTACCGCCTTGTGTATTTGGTATTTCATGATTACTCCTTATCCCGCTGGTTAAGTAGTTCCGCGCGAAAGTGAGGAACTACTTAACCAGCAATTTCAAGGTAATTTCCATAACTGGCGGCTCCGATACATCGGACAAACGCCGCCCGCTCAACCAGTTGTCTTTTATCTCAATTCTTTTCCGCTGTAGCCAAGAATATGCCTCGCGACAACCAGGCGATTAATCTGGCCCGTGCCTTCATAAATATCGGTGATCTTCGCATCGCGGAACCACTTCTCAAGCAGGAATTCGCGGCTGTATCCAAGCGGACCCATGATCTCGACCGCCTTCTGCGTGATCTTGGTGACGATATCGCCTGCTCGCACCTTGCTCATCGAAGACTCAAGCGCGTTTGGTTTCTTATTATCCGCCATCCACACTGCCTTCAGCACCAGCAGCCACGCCGAGCGCAGTTGAATATCCATATCGATCACGTCGCGTTCAATGGAGGTTAACTTATTGCGGGGCAGTCCATAGCGGATCTCCACACCGTTCTCTTTCAATTTCTCCTTGAGGAATTCCAACGCGGCTCTTGCCACGCCGATACCTGAAGCTGCCACGAGAGGACGGGTCGCGTCGAAGGTTGCCATCGCGCCTTTGAACCCCGTGGTGGTCTTTTCAACAGTCGGACTGCCGAGAATATTGTCATAGGGCACGCGCGCATCCACAAGCGAGATCGTGGCAGTATCGCTCGCGCGGATTCCAAGCTTATGTTCCAACTTGGCAACCGTTACGCCTTTCGTACCTGCCTCAACGACAAAGGCTCTCATGCCTGAGCGCCCGGCGGATGGGTCGATGCTCGCCCAAACAACGATGAAGCCCTTGCCGAATTTTTCATATTCAGTGAATGACTTATCGCCGCCAGTGACGAAGATCTTCTCGCCGTTAATGATCCATTCCTTTGTGGCTTCATCCAACACAGCGCGTGTGCGTATCGCGGACGTATCCGAGCCAGCGCCTGCCTCAGTCATGCACATCGCGGCATAAGTCGGTTTTTCATCGTTAAAACGCGCAAGAAATTTGACCTTCTGTTCAGGGGAACCTGCGGATTGAACAGCTGCTGCGCCAAGTCCGCCGCCGGGGGTGATGAGATAAAAGGCCACATCGCCCCATGCCAGCATTTCAATCTGCGCGGCAAGTTTCTGATAACCAATGGGCGGGCGTTTTTCTGCGCCCACTTTTGGTTTGTCGTCGGTTGGCGCCAATCCACCACCACCGCCCATGGACCGCATGGCGGTGTGCATGAATTCAATATAATCCCACGGAATGGTATGCTCGTTCTCGTCAAACTCACGGGATGCGGAACGCATCATATTTTCTGCAACGGTCTGCAGCATCGTCTGCATCTGAACAATTGGTTTTGGTGATTCAAATTCTATTGTCATGTCCGTCTCCTTTACACAATTGCCAAACCAAGCAACATCGCAAACCCGCGTCCATTGCGCATGAACATTTCAACGGGATGTTCGCGGATATAACCATGCCCGCCAAGGATCTGCACGCCGCGGTCTGTAACCATCATTGCCATGTCCGCCGCGCCCGTGAAAGCGAGATAGGCATCGGTGATCGCGTCGTCTTTATTATTATCCAGCTTCCAGGCAGCTTCCCAGGTTAGCAAACGCATGGCTTCGATTTCTGTGATCATCTCTGCCAGCATAAAAGCGATGGCCTGTTTCTGCGCGATCTTCATACCAAAGGCTTCGCGTTCCTTTGCATATTCCTTTGCATATTCGAAGGAAGCCTTCGCAACGCCAATCGCGGCGGAGGCGGAGGCAATTCTCATCGAAGCAAGCACCAACCCAAGGTCATGTCCGGAAGCGCCGCCCAGCCTATTCGCGACAGGTATTTTTACGTCATTCAGTTTGACCCGATACATGGGCAGGGCGTTCAACCCCATCAATTTTTCGCGTTCATCTGAAATGGATAATCCCAGCGCGTTTTTAGGAACGATGAAGCCTTGTGTCGTGCCATCGAGATTCGCGTACACAATCATCGCCTGCGCGTGTTTCGCAAACGGGACAAATGCCTTCTCGCCATTCAATCTATATTCACCGCCATCAAGTTCTGCAGTGGTCTTGAGCGCATTGGGGTCAAAATCAAAATTGAATTCGATCAACGCGGCGGTGTACGGATTCCAGTCTCCTTCGACAACTTTGGAAAGATATTCCTGCTGTTGCTCTTCATTGCCTGCCAGCAAGATCGGTGTGGCAAAAAGGGATGGAGTCATAACAGCCAGCGCGCCGGCGAGATCGCCAAAGGACATCTCCTCAACTGCCAGCGCGCCCGTGACTGCGGAACGTTCACCGAAGCCTCCGTACGATTCGGGAATGGATGCTTGAAGCAAACCAAGCTCCCAGCCCTTGCTGACAAGTTTCTTTGGCAGTTCGCGACTCTCTTCGGCGTCATGTGCCGCAGGGCGCAGATCGTTCTCGGCATACTTGCCCACCGCATCGATCAGCATCTGTTGTTCTTCATTGGGTTCAAATGAATACATTTGCCTTTTCTCCTTTCAAATTCCGGCATCCGACCGCGATCCATCGGATGTGCGGGAGCAATCTCCCGCATTCCAAATTACTTCAACAATCCATGAAACAATAAATCCGCATACCCGTCTGCGATCTGCTCAATGGATTTTGAGCCTTCGGGACGATACCAGGTGAGAGTCCAATTCATCACGCCCATCAACGCGCGGACAGCCATTTCCACGTCCGCACATTCAAATATTTTCGAGCGCACGCCTTCATTAATCACATCCCGCCAGAGCGCCTCAAATTTATCTCGTTGAGGGACATGGCGGGCATGTGATTTTTTATCGAGTGAACGATGTTCGAATAATAATACGGCAGAGAGGTCGCTATTATCTGCCAGCGCAGATAAGTAAGCGTGGATCATTTGCCTGAGTTTTTGGTCAACGGGGATGGACTGGCGGGCGATGCCTGCAATATGGTCGGTGAGCATGCCGAGGGCGCGGTCGAGAAGCGCAAGCAAAATCTCCTGCTTGGACGAGACGTGGTGATACAAACTCGCCTTCTGCAAATTGACAACGCCTGCAATGTCAGACATGGATGCGCCGTGAAATCCCTTTTGTCGAAATACCTGTGCGGCGGCATCAAGAATATCTTCCCTGTTCATTGCACTCCTCCCCTACCGAACGGTAGGTAGGGGTAGTTTACTACTGCCTGATACGGGAGTCAAGTCCTGCTCCAATGGCGCTGCAGACTTCTTATCACGGATATCACACATTAAAACGATAAAAGAAAAGTTGAATGAGATTGGACTACATTTCACGCCCATTCCACAAAATAAAATAAAACGCATTTCAGTGCCATAAAATAGAATTCCCTGGGATGAAGTTATTTTTGGAATTAAAAATGTTATAATAACAACATGGAAACTCCACCACTTACTTCACAGCAACCACAACCCGCCTCTCTGCCTCCTCCTAAAGAATTAGCTGCCGCGCGGGAAGCGGAACGCAAGCAAAAGATCGTGATTGCAAGTGTGATTGCGATCGTAATCCTTGTGGTTGCATTGCTTGGTGCGGCGATCTATTTCCTGATGCAGCCGGCTGCGCCCACAGATAAAATTCGCGATGTGTTTATCATCGTAGTTGCACTTGAATCGCTGGTCATCGGAATTGCGCTGATCGTATTGATCATCCAGCTCGCCAGCCTCATCAACCTGCTCCAAAATGAAATGCGCCCCATCCTGCATGCCACCAGTGAAACCGTTAACACCTTGCGCGGCACAGCCGAATTCCTGGGCGAGAACGTTGTGGAACCGGTCATAAAGCTTAATGGTTACCTGGCCGGCCTAAAGCGTATGTTAGAATTACTCAGAGTCAAGCCCAAGTAAATGTAAAACCTTAAAGAATTAGAAAATCTTTCGGGTATCCGTCAATAAATTAATAATCAAAGGAGAAATACCATGTCTGACCGTGATGAATTTGGAGCCTTTCTTGTAGGATTTGTCGTCGGCGGCCTTACCGGCGCCGTAGTAGCCCTGCTCTTCGCACCCCAATCCGGTGAAGAAACCCGCGCACTGATCAAGGATAAATCAATCGAACTGCGGGACCAGGCTTCACACTCAGCTGAAGAATTACTCGCCCGCGCGGAAACTGCCGCATCCGAAGCCCGCACACGCGCTGAGGAACTCACCAAGGAAGCCCGCACACGCGCCGAAGATCTCGCCAAAGAGGTTCGCACACGCGGCAAAAGTGCAATTGAAGCAGTACGCAAGCCCAGGAAAGACAGCGGCGAAGCCACTCCCTCCTAATTGCAGGGGAATGCAGCAAGGGTTTGACGAACAAGTCAAACCCTTGTTTTATTTATGACATATATTCAGCGCTCCATGCGCTTTTTCTTCCGCCTGCTCTATCACCCATTTGCATTCGCCTACGATCTCGTCGCCGCCACCGTTTCATTTGGCAAATGGAATGACTGGGTCCTTGGCGTCATCCCCTTCATCTCAGGGACTCGCATCCTCGAACTGGGACACGGTCCCGGTCATTTGCAGCGCTTCTTACTTGACCGGGGCCTGTTCCCTGTTGCGATAGACGAATCGCCACAGATGAGCAGACTGGCCAAACGCCGCAGCGGTACTTCCCATAAACTCTCACGCGCACTGGCACAACAGCTGCCTTTCGCAGAAAAATCATTTGACACCATTGTTGCCACCTTTCCAACAGACTACATCTTCAACGCACAGACACTGTCCGAGGTGAAGAGATGCCTTTCGGATGGAGGCAGGCTCATCGTCCTGCCTGTGGCGTATCCAAAGAATTCACTGCTCCAATGGTTGTACAAAGTCACAGGCGAGAGTCCATCCAGTTTGACTGATTCGGTCAAATCTAAAATCAAACGCCCGTTCAGCGACGCTGAATTCATAACAGCAATTGAAACAGTTGAAGTAAAATCAAGTATATTATTGATCGTCATTGCAAGCTTATCCCCGAAAGGGAAGAATGAATAAAAGGAAATCCAAATGTTAAAAAAATTACGCGAACCCGTGAACAGCCTCACTCACTGGGCTGGCGCGATCCTGGCGCTGGCCGGGCTGATCGCATTGCTCATCGTTGGCTGGGGCACGCCCGCCAAGGTCATCTCACTGGTCATTTATGGCGCGAGCCTGATCCTGTTATTTTCAGCCAGCGCCACGTATCACATGGTGCGTGTAAAGGACAAGGTTCTTGAAATCTTCCGCAAAATTGACCATGCTGCAATCTATCTTTTGATTGCCGGGACCTATACCCCATTCTGCATCAACGCCTTCACTGGGTTTTGGAAATGGGGCATGTTGAGCATCATCTGGTCCATGGCAGTGATCGGGATCGTATTAAAGATTTTCTTTATCCGCGCGCCACGCTGGCTCAACGCGGGCATTTACGTCGCCATGGGCTGGATCAGTGTCATAGCAGGCGGGCAAATGCTTGCAGCCCTGCCCACCTGGGTATTTGTCTGGCTGATCATCGGCGGAGTGGTTTACACTTTAGGGGCGGTGGTGTATGCCACAAAAATATTCAACTTTGTGCCGGGCGTTTTCGGCTTCCATGAAATCTGGCATATCTTCGTTTTAGTTGCCGCCGCCGCGCATTTTGTTGCCGTTATGGGCCTGGCGCTATAAAAAGATACGCGCCTGTTTGAATTTCCCAACCACTTTCATCGGTAGTTTTACCAAAATGATAAACCAAAACAAACGCAAACTGTCGGGGGGCTTCCTCCTTCTTGGAATGGCCTTCCTGGCGATTGGGATTGTCTCAGACAACACTGCCTTTACCTGGGCGGCAATCGCTTTGGTACTCATTTCCCTTATCCTTGGCGGACGCTGGCTGCGACCGAGAAGGAAGTAAATATATTTTAACAACCCGTTTATCAACCAACCGTAAATAACTTTAAATAAAAAGAAGGATGCAAACCCATGCGTCCTTCTTTTTATTTAACTTTCAGCTCTCAATTTGTGCCTGAGAAATGCGGCCCGGAACATTCTGTCAAAGAAGCCTTTATATCCTTCCTTGTCATACAGGATCATATAATCTGCAGGACCGTATTCTTCGGGCCTGAACATGATGCCGCCATTCGGATTGATCTCCAGTATGTATAAATCGCCTTTTTCATTCATGCGGATATCGCAGCGCCCATATCCTGAAACGCCCATGGCGAGATACATTCTTTTGGCAAGATCATGCAAACGCCCAACAAGCTGCGGGTCTGTGACCTGTTTAAAATCAAAGGGCACATCGTAATTCCATTTGACATCCACATGCCAGAATTCCTCATTGGGAGGGAAAACCAGTTCAGCGGGCGGATATGCAATCGGCCTGCTCAAATCGTCGGGGTTATCAACCACCAGGACGTTATATTCCTTGCCGACGATAAATTCTTCCATGCGCGCCGCACCATATTCGGCGCAGATTCGCTTTACCTGCTCAAGCACCTGCTCGAGCGTGTCTGCGCGGGAGTCTTTCGTCATGCCGGTGCTCCCATAACTTTTCGGGTGTTTCACCATAATGGGATAGTGTAAAGTAGCCACCAGTTTTTCCGCTTCTGCCGCGTTCCTTACCTGATAGCCCTTCGCAAAACTTATTCCATTCGCATCGGCCACCGCCTGCATCTCTTCACGGGTGGGGTCAAAACAATTAGAGTCTGCGCCTGTAAACGGGAGCCTCAATTCCTCCAGCGCTTGCACCACATCCGTGGCGTGGTATCCCCAGTCCTCGTCCTCTTCATCTTCAAATTCATACCCTTCGCATAGATTCAAATACACGTCAAATTCATTTTTCTCCGCCAGCGAACGCAAAACATCCTTAACGGGCGCGGTCATGGTGACCATCTCCCAGTCATAACCTTGCATGAATGGAGAAGGATCAAAATCTTTAATCTCTTCATCTGAGAGAATACAAACACGCATAAAATCACCTCTTTGATTACGAGCATTATCATATAAAAGCAGTTTTCATACAATGCTTTTAAACATAAAAATAAAAAAGAGCAGTTCAGCGCTGCTCCATTTGATTAATTCGTCTCCGTCCCTTAGCAGATGCTTCCCGGATGTTCCGTATTTTAAGGGTAAAGCGACGTCAATTTATTTTACCCCTTGACAAGGCTTTTATCTGCGATAAAATAGAATTTAGGTATGACTAAATTTTAGAAATACAGTTAGAGGAGTACGCATGAAATCCATATCCCGAAGAGATTTTCTTAAAGTAGGCGGACTGGCATTGTTTGGCACAGCAGGCGCGGTAGCCCTGAATCAAAAAGATGGCCATCAATCACATATCGTCCATGCCTCCCCACCCATACAACACGGCGACGGCATTTTGCCCGGAACTGTGGGCGAAGTGGACCACGAAGCAAACGGCTTCAACCCAACAGATATTTTGACCGACTTTGATTACGGTGAAGTATCCACCATGCCCGATGGCAGAACACAGCGCGAATACAAAATCATGGTGCTCAACAAGGATATTGAGATCGTGCCCGGCATCAAGTTTCCAGCGTGGACGTATAACGGGCGCATCCCCGGCCCAACCCTGCGTTGCACGGAAGGAGATCATCTGCGCATTACCCTGCTTAACGGAAGCGATCACCCACACACCATGCATTTTCACGGCTTTCATTCAGGCGCAATGGACGGTGTGCCTGGAACAGGTCAGGGCGGTAATGTCCTACCCGGCGAATCATTTACTTATGAGTTCGATGCGGAACCATTCGGACTTCATCTTTATCACTGTCATGCCTTCCCGCTCGCGCGCCATATAGCGAAGGGACTTTACGGCGCATTCATCATTGACCCGAAAGAGGGCCGTCCTTCAGTTGATCATGAAATGGTGATGGTAATGAGCGGCTTCGATATTGATTTTGATGACGCAAATGATTTTTATGCGGTCAATGCAATCCCATTTCATTATCAGAATCATCCCATACAAATTAAAGTCGGCGAAACTGTCCGCGTTTATCTTGTGAACATTCTTGAGTTCGATTTTGTCAACTCTTTTCATTTGCATGCCAATTTTTTTCACTACTACCCCACTGGCACAAGCCTCACTCCAGCTGAATTCACAGACACCATTATTCAGGGGCAGGCCCAACGCGGCATTCTGGAATTCAGTTATAAATATCCCGGCATGTATATGTTCCACGCCCATGTCACCGAGTTTGCGGAACTCGGCTGGAATGGCATGATCGAAGTGACGGAATAATTACAGGTGCATCATGACTGAAAACTCGACAAATAAAACTCGCTTCACTTTCCAAAGCCTGGTCCTGCTTCTGATCCCGATCATTCTCCTCGCTGGAGTGATCGCGCTCTTCCTCTCCACAGGTGGCGGACTCGGCCTCGAATCTGCCGCACCAGTTGAAGCCCTGGATGTGGAGCGTTATGTCCTCAAACAAGGCAGCATCGAACTCCACGTGCGAAACACGGGGCCGCAAGAGATCGCGATCGCGAATATCATCATCAACTCGGCAGTCATGCCATTTCACGTGGAGCCAAACGCCAATATTCAGCGGCTTGGGCGCGCTGTGATTCGCTTTGACTACCCGTGGTCATATGGCGAAGCGTACGCAATTACGATATTCACGGGCAACGCCGTCCCATTCAATGTTGAGATCCCAGTTGCGTTTGAAACCCCACAACCTTCGGGCAGTACATTTTGGGGTTTCACATTGATCGGTTTATATGTGGGCGTCATCCCCGTATTCCTGGGCATCTTCTGGTTCCCCGCCTTGCGTCAACTCGGACGGCGCACAATGACCTTCCTCATGGCGGTTACAGCAGGCTTGCTCGTATTTCTTGGTTTGGATACGCTTGCCGAAGCGCTTGAATTCGCAGGCAAAGTCCCTTCCGCATTTCAAGGCATTGGACTAATTGGCATTGGCGCAGTTGGGACATTCCTGTTGCTGGATGCCATTTCAAAACGACAAACTGAAATCACAGGTAATGAAACCGACCGCAGACTTGCTGTCGCGTTCATGATCGCAATTGGAATCGGATTCCACAATCTCGGCGAAGGGCTTGCCATCGGTGCGGCGTATAACGTCGGAGAGATCGCTCTTGGCACATTTCTCGTCGTCGGTTTCATCATTCAAAACATCACCGAAGGACTTGGCATTATTGCGCCGGTCCTGCGCGACAGGCCAAGCATCGGCAGGCTCGCCACCATGGGTTTGATCGGCGGCGGACCCGCGATCATCGGCGCATGGATCGGCGGCTACACTCCATCGCCATTCCTGGCTGTGTTGTTCCTTGCCATCGGCGCAGGCGCGATCTTTGAAGTGATTTACGAAATTGCAAAACTCATTCAAAAAGATACCACACGCAAATCCATGCCAATGACTGTTTTTAGCGGAGTCCTTACTGGCATGTTGATGCTCTGGGTTACAGGACTTTTGATCAAATAGAAAAACGTAGCGCGACATAAATGTCGCGCTACTAAAGGAATAACATGTCAGAAATCATCACCCAATCCATTCAGGATTATCTCAAGCATATTTATGAACTTAACGAGCACGGAAGCAGCGCAAGCACGAACGACATTGCGACTCGTCTCAACATCGCGCCGGCCTCCGTCACAGGCATGCTGCAAAAGCTTGCCTGTGCCAAACCGCCCCTGGTGGTTTACAAAAAACATCAGGGCGTGACGCTCACAAAGAATGGGGCAAAAGCCGCGCTCGAAGTCATTCGGCACCATCGGCTGCTTGAAACTTTTCTTGTCAACACGCTCGGTTATTCCTGGGATGAAGTCCACTGCGAAGCGGACAAACTCGAGCACGTGATCTCGGAGGATTTCGAAGCACGCATGGCCAAAGCCCTGGGGTATCCGACTCGCGACCCTCATGGCGAATTAATCCCAACAATAGACCTGACCATGCCC
>CAZEGE010000003.1:0-93669 GCA_964511765.1 uncultured Anaerolinea sp. | reverse complement strand
GGAGGATTCTTCGCATCCCACAATGGACGTTCGACAGGCGCTTCAATTTCATCCAAATAAATTACATTCTCCGTCTTGTTCCATGCAGATAAGAAGCGCCTCGCTCGTTCAGTTTGGCGGTGGATCTCAGGACTGAGAGAATCCCATTTGCACGCGTGGCAGGCGTCGGTTCGGAGCAGGATGCGTTCCAATCCAAGCGCGATCAGCGTCAGCAACGCGCCGCTTCCCAAACCAGCTAAACATCCGTGGATGCGAATCCCGATGCTTTTTGAGTCCGCACCTGTTTCAGGATGAGGATGAAGTCCGCAGATTAGGTCGACGGTCTTGTCTTCCACATGTAGCACACAATTCAATAGAGCCGAAACATCGTCATCCGCATGGAACGCCCCAAGCGGGCAGACGGGGATGCAGGCCAGGCAGACTTGGCAGTTTTCAACATTCAGGACAGGCGGCTTTCCAACTGTGATTGCGTTTACAGGACAAATACTGAAACATGTTGTGCAATTTGAAAATTGATCCTGCGAATGCAAGCAGCGTTTTGTATTCAAAAGGACTTGCGAACGGTCCATCGAAGCAAACCGTTCGGCGGCATCGAGCAAACTCACAGCGAGACCTCTTTGGGCAGTTCAATCTGAAGGTGCTCTGCAGCAGCTAAAAGCGCGCCATGTGATAAGTGCGCCAGGCCGCGATAGAAATCGGTCTCGGCATATTGCTTTACCAGTTTTGCCCAGGAGGGGCCCCAACGCAATAAATGTTCAAAAAGAAAATCGCGCTGTGCCTGCAGTTTTTCTTCGAAAACCTCATCATCCTCCAAATCAATTGTCTGGATTGCCAGGGATGCAAGATGGGCAATGAAACTAAATTCGAGGCCGATGTGATCATCAGGTTCACGGTTTAGGCGTTCAGCCTGCAAGCCGAAGCGCGAAAACCATTCACGCACCAGCATGGTTTGTTCCTGGAATACAAGGTGTTTTTCGCTGAAATAGACCGATTCCCAAACAGGTGCCAGCACGCGGTCTGTGCCGATGAACAATCGCAGCTGATCCTGCTTCAAACCCTTGAATTCTTGATTTGAAATGCCGTCCTGGTTCTCCTTGCTCCAACGCGAGAGCAATTCAAGTCCGCGGCAAACCTCGGTTTGTTCCCCGCCAAAGGGAACCTCCGCAAACACGTCCTCGTGGATCAACGTCTCCAGCCAGGCTTTATCCAAATCCTGATATAAAATTTTTCCCAACAAACCAAAGAGCAAAACCTCCCCTGTTAATGTTGGTTTCCAAGCGTTAAGGTCTGCTTGTTCCATTTAATTTCTCCTCATAAGAGTACGGCAACTTATCTTTTCGTCTACTTCTGGCAAAGCCATTCCAAAGTGAAAATCACCAGTTAATTTCCCTTCTTTCCCTTCTTATGGAAGGATAGCATGACTAGAGGGATAGCCAGTAGTGTAACAAGAGAGAGAAAGTAGGTGATAAAAGTAACCATTTGTGCGGTCCCGATGCCGGTTCTGACCAGCCAGTTTTGTATCCTGGCTTTGAGGGTTGGCTGGATGATCTCGAAAATGGGCGCTTTTCCCAAAATTGGATGCAAAGCCTGGGTCACCGATTCTTGCATGTCAATGGGCAAGGATCCCTTCTGCAATGCGATCATTTGTCCGCTTCCCACCTTGACTAAATCCTGGTCCCCGTCAGACAGAATTTGCGCCTGCCCTTGATAGATATACAACCAAGCTACGCCGACCTTCGGGGCTTCCAAGGCGAAACGTCCTCTTGAAATCGTGATTTCACCCTCAGGCAATTGAATAGTCAAAGGTTGGGTCGCAGCTCCAGTTCCCCACAACCAGCCCTGCTCAAGTTTGATCGTTAATCCTTCGGCGAAGGCGTTGGTTTCAGACGGTAACACAACCTGCCCATCCCCCCATGCCAAGAGACGAGTTTCCGGGCGAAGCGCAAGGTCAAAATCAACAGCTGTTTGCGAGGACGCAATGGCTTGAGACTTTGAGTAATAGCCCGGCGCTGAAGCCGTTAACACAAATGGATCGAGCGGCAAATTCGATATCCGATAATTACCTGTAAACGGACTGATCGGCTGTGTAATGCCGTCTTGGTTCAAAGTTACCCAGGCAAACGGCAAAGGGACTCCATTCTGCGTCAATACCCGGCCTGAAAGTGGGGAGACCTTGGTGAAAGTAAAGGAGAGATCACTTTGCAATGAAGAAGCCAGGTCAACCTCCTGTCCTGCGATAGAGATGTCCTTTTGCGCCAACGCTGTTGCATCAGGTAGGACAAGGTATTTATCCACAGGAATGTCATGGAATGAAAATGTGTTTTGCGAAGTAAGTCTGGTCTGATACACAGGCCCAGCAGGTAATTGAACAGCCCAAACATTCGTCCCTGCCAGGGCAAGTGGGGCATCTCCACCGGCGATGCTTCCAGTAATTTGACCCATCTGTGCATGTGCCATCAACGTGACAACAGGGTGTGAAGTTGCGCCCGGTTCCAGGGTTACTTGAACAGGCTCTCTGCTGGTATATAGTGTTCCATTGTAGACTTCAGGTCGAATACTGATGTCATAGGTTGTAGTTGCCTGGGACAATGCTTCGAGCTGGAGTTGAGCGTTTCCATTTGCATCTGAAACAACGCCATCAAAACGATCCCGCCATTCATACAAGACAGTGGATGCTTGTATCTTTAGCCCAGGCAGTGGTTCCTTTGTAATTTCATCCACAACCTGAACCGGGACGACAGCTTCTCCGCTTGTATCGACGCGCAGCCAGCGTTCATCAGATGCAATCCTTCCATCTGTTGTAGTTGCTGTCACCACAAGGCGCACCTCTCCATTCGGCATTCCGCCTTGTGATTTATAGTCGTCATGGCAGGAAATACAATCCGGTCCACCTGGTTTGACCGTGTAGGGCAAACCGCCCATTGGATTGATACTTAGGTCGAATTTAAACTTATCATTCGCGTCGAGGGCAGTGGAGAGTGAAGAGATTTTTTGATTGCCGGACCAAACATCAAGATGAACGGTAACATCTTCTTTTATGTCCGCATGGAAAACTTTACCAACAACAATTGCAGGAGCGGTACTGCCCAATTTTACATAGAGTGTTTCTCCATTGGAAGGAGATGCGATGTTCACTGCCATCCCTTTGCCGCCGACAGGAACTCCAGTCCGGTTGTAGAAAGGCAAATATGTGATTGGGGAAGTTGTCGCTACAGAAGAACGCGGAAATGCCGGGCACCAACCCAAACTGACGCCCTGTGGATGACAAGCATCGCAACGCAACTCGATTATACGGGGGGGCGAGACCTGTCCATGAGGATGATGACACTGACGGCAATCCGAACTGACGGCTTGATGATCCGCCTCGTTGCGGACCGTTGGGTTGTCACCTTGTCCGGAAGGCGTTTCTTCGGTCGATAATTTTTCCAGATCCCACAAACGGACGGCATTATCGGCCCCGCCTGAAGCCAGGGTTTTCCCATCCGGAGAGAACGCGACCGTATAGACAAAATCGGTATGTCCATACAAGACACGGATAGGACTGCCGTCGGCGACTTGCCACAGACGTACCGTCTCATCCACCGAACCCGAAGCCACCGTACTTCCATCCGGTGAGAATGCCACTCCCAGCACGCTGGCTGTATGTCCCTCCAGAGTATGTAACAACCTTCCGTCGGATACGTTCCACAGGCGGACAGTCTTGTCGAACGAGCCGGAAGCGAGCAAGGCGCCGTCCGGGGAAAAAGCCAGACAACGTACCCAACCTCCGTGACCTGTCAAGGTATATAACAACTTGCCACTTGCAACGTGCCACAGGCGGACGGTCGTATCTTCCAGGGCTGCAGCAACCAATTGTCCATCCGGTGAGAGTGCAACCGCTCTGACGCCCTGCGTGTCTTTATTCAATACCAGAATAGGCTCGCCGTCTGCTGTCTTCCAAACGCGAACCGTATTGTCGTCTGAGGCGGAGGCGATGAGAGATCCATCGCGAGATACGGAAATACTCCGCACCCATCCTTGATGTCCTGTCAGATTCTGGATGGGCTGCATGTCAGGAATACGCCACAGTCTTATGCTGTTGTTAAACAAACCGGCCGCGAGGCGATTGCTTCCGGAGAGAAAGGCGACACTACGCGCCCAGATATTTGTCTGAATGAAATCGAGAGCTGAAAAATTCCTGGTATCAAAAAGATAGACCCCCGATGAACCGCCCACCGCCAGCAACGTTCCGTCCGGAGAAAAGGATACGGAATTTGCCCGTTCATAGCCGGCAGCGGATAAAGAAATTATGCGCACCGTCTCGTCGGTCTGAGCTGAGACGGTGCTTGCAGAGATAAGTAGAATTCCAATCGTCAGGATGAACAGGGGAAAAGCAACGCTTCGAAATCTCATAAGGATATACTTTTCTCTTATCTATAACGTATGAGGGGTGGGCAATGCACCCACCCCTCAAGTTGATGTGGTTTTGGTGTTCGGATCTAGACGCCGATCCGGAAATGAGTCGCGTAGAAGAGGAAGCGTCCCAGTATCTCGCTGATCAGCACGAGCGCAAAGGCGCTGTAAGCCAGCGTGGCCAGTGATTTTTCCTGTCCGGCTATCGAGGCGTTAAGATACAGATAAGCCGCAAGTACGCCTGCTCCGGCAAAGACCAGTAACAAACGAAGGGCCAGGGTGGCGCCATAGGAACCAACCAGCAGGTTGAGGGTCTGCAGGGCGGCGGTGCCCTGGGTGCTCAGGTAAGCCAGGTAGATCGGCAGAACCAGGAATTCGATTCCCAGCAGGATGATCGCAGCGACTGCAATCCATTGTAGGGTGTTTTTAACAAACTCCTGCAAGGCAGCATCTTTCTTCTGTAACTTGGCATAGTTTAGCATCAAGGCTGTGGCGGCTCCCAGTACACCCAGGAGCAACGCTGTCACAAAGAATGTGACGGGTGTTGCCAAAGTATTCCAGGCCGGTTGTGCAGGCAGCAGGTATACCACGCCTGTGCAATATACCAGGAACAATCCGATCAGTGCAGTGATCCAGCCGATTATAGACTGGAGGCCTTCGGATCCAATTTTGCGCCAGAGCAGAAGGGCGTAGACTGCCAATACGACTACAAAAGCAACTGCGGCCACTACTTCGCGGCTCAACCAGGAAGTCCCTAGATTGGGTACTGCGCCAATGACATGCGCCAATTTACCCAGGTGAAACAGGGAAGCCAGCAATGCCAGGATCATGATCAGCAAAACCATGTAAAGCGGCGGATTGGTCAACTGTGCGGCTTTCTCCACGCCAACCTTCCTGACGACACCGGCTCGGACGATCAACAACACAAGCAACATGCCCGCTGCCAGTTGTCCCAGGATCGAGAAAATCAGCAATGCCCATTCTCGAATGTTCATGTTACAACTCCTCAAGATTCTTAAGTTTGCCACTGGTATCGCCGGATGACTTGGTCACGCGGTTGGGGCGGTAGACTACCGATGGTCTGGTTAGGTTGGAATCCGGCAGAGGGGCAGGTGCGGCAAAGATGCCGTGTTTTTGTCTCAATTCATCCAGCGGTCCAAAGTCCATAGCCCGGTATGGACAACTTTCCACACAAGCCGGTCTTTCACCCTTATCCACCAGGTCAACACACATATTACACTTGGTCATCACACCAAGATCTTCGTTGAACTGCGGCGCGCCGTATGGACAAGCCCAGGAACAGTACCGGCAGCCAATGCATTTGTCCTGGTCGATCAAAACGATCCCGTCTGCGCGTTTCGAAATGGCTGCAGCCGGGCAGACATCCATGCATATGGGGTTTTCGCAATGCATGCAGGCTGCCGAGACGGTGTAAGCGTATACATTGCCGGGGATCATCTGACCATCCTGTTTGATCCATTCGCCGCCTTCGTATTGAAATACACGTCGCCAACGCACGCCAATGGGCAGGTTATTCTTATCTTTGCATGCGATCTGACAGGCTTTACAGCCAGTGCATTTCGCAATATCGACGGAAAAAGCTAGTTGTTTAGTCATGGTTCATCTCCTTATAACTTCTCGACCTGAACCAGATTCGTGTGTTGTGGATTGCCTTTGGCCAGCGGCGTGGGATGATATTTAGTTAACATATTCCCACAACCGCGCGTGTCGACACCGTTCGCGTTGAGCGTATACCAGGCGCCCTGATACATATTGGTAACGCTTGGTCGGATGCGGTGGGTTACGAAGGCAGGCAGGTGAACCTCGCCGCGGTCGTTATAGACCTTGACCATGTCACCATTCTTAATGCCGCGTTTCTTGGCATCAAGCGTATTGATCCAGATTGACTGATGATGCGCCTCGCGTAGATAGTCCACATTGTCAAAAGTGGAGTGTGAACGTGCAACGAAGTGCGTGGTCTCCATCATCAACGGATATTTATCGTGCAAAGGATCGCTTAATCCCTCCCACTCGGGGATATATTTCGGAATTGCCGGGATCTCCTCGGGTTCGTTGTAGGCGGCAAGACTTGGGGAATAGATCTCGATTTTGCCGGTAGGGGTTCTGAGCGGATTGGCTACTGGGTCAGCGCGGAAGTCTGCAAAGGCAATGGTCGATTTATTGCTGCTGACTTTGTAGATACCGACTTTCTTGAACTCTTCCAAGGATGGGAAGTCTGGATAGCTCTCTTGTGCAGACTTGACCATATCCTGCATCCAATCTTCACGGCTCATATGTCCTTCGCGGAATTCATCGCCGAGACCGAGGCGATCTGCCAATTGCTCTGCGATCCATAGAGCTTCCTTGCATTCGTACATCGGCTCGATGATCTTGTGGTTGAAGAGCGCCCAGGCATGGTTGCCCTTGATCCCGTGACCTTCGCCGGTAATAATGTTGTCAGCTTCAAAACCTGTGGTACCTGGTAAAAGGATATCCGCGAATTTAGCCGTAGGTGTCATCATGACTTCGAATGTCACAAGGAATTCGAGCAATGTGTCATCCTCCAGTATCTTTGTAGTCAGGTTGATGTCTGAATGCTGATTGATGACGGTATTGCCAGCCTGATTCCACATGAATTTCATACTAGATGAAAGTTTGTCGACACCCTTGATCTTGTCCCGCGCGCCACTGGTCATTTCTTTGCCGCGTGTGATGAAATCCGGCCATGTGAAGACGGAAATAACCGCCGGCACGGGGTTATTCGGGACGGGCATACCGGACATCTTGAAGGCCATACCACTAGGACGGATTCCGGGACCGCCGCCGCTGATGCCGAAATTTCCGGACATGGCTGCCAGGATCGGCAGGGCACGCACTGGTTGTTCGCCATAAGCACGGCGTTGCCAACCCCAAGCCTGGAACAAGGCGCAGGGCTTGACGGAAGCGATTTCACGAGCCAGACTCGCAATGCGATCAGCCGGGATACCGGTGATGGCAGCTGCCCATGCAGGCGTCTTTTCGACTTTATCAGGACCGTGTCCCATGATATAGGCCATCCAGGAACTGTTGCGCGGTGCGCCCTCCGGCAATGTATCTTCATCGAAGCCGGTTGCATGAGTAGCCATGAATTCCTTGTCATACAGGTCTTCCTTGACCATTACATGGGACATAGCCGCGATCAGGGCTACGTCAGTGCCGGGAATGATCGGAACCCACTCGGCCTCCAATGCCATCGCGGTGTCGGTCAGAATTGGATCGACCACGATGAATTTTGTGCCGTTCTCTTTGGCTTTCATGTACCAGTAACCGGCGTTATCGCCACCGGCATTGTTTACTACGGCATTATCACCAAACAGGACGATCAACTTCGAGTTGAGAACATCCTCAGCCGAGTTGCCTGAACCAGCAGTGATAAAGGGTAGTGCAGCGCCATAGGCGGCGGCACTATATGAGCCATAGTAATCGGTGTAACCGCCAAACAAACGCATTAAACGGCGCATCGGATCGCGCCCATCAGGACCCTTCCAGTTTTCGCCCGAAGCATACATGAAATAGAAGGCTTCGTTGCTGTATTTTTCCTTGATGCGTTTCATCTCGCTGGCGATAGTATCAAGCGCTTCATCCCAGCTGATGCGTTCGAATTTGCCTTCTCCACGTTTGCCCACTCTCTTCAATGGGTATTTCAAACGCTCAGGGGCATAGGTATGGTGAATCTTTGAACGACCGCGCAGGCAGGGGATCGCGCGCGGGTTGGTCCTTAGATCTTCATCTTTTGCTGGGGTCGGATCCGGCACCAGACGAACAACGGTGCCATCTTTTACAACAGCCCCGAGGATACAACGGCCACCACAATTGTGATAGCAGCCTATCGTCGACACCTGCTCTTCACCAGCAGCAACGGCGTTTTCGACTGTTTTGAGGCCGAAATTCAAACCCCCGGCCAGTGCGGCTGATCCGCCCACGGCAGCGCTCCATTTGAGGAAACTGCGGCGGGTGAGGACGGTATCAGTCAGGGTTTTGGTAAGGAAATTATTTTCTGTCATTTCTTTTCTCCATAATTATTATGGATAAACGACAATATGCTCGTCATGAGCGGGCCTGTACAGGCTATAAAATTTTGCGGGGTATAAGTATTTATTCAATATGCTGCTCCTGGTAGTGAAAAATTTGTCGACAATCTGGTTGTGCTTTTCTTCACTATCAGGATAGCATTCAAATACGTTTTGCACATCACCCCAGCGGGCATATTTAGATCACCCCAACGGGTGATCTAAATATGCGAATTTCGAGCTGATATTTAGTCCAGTAATGGTTTTAAACCCATCATTAATGGTCAAACTCACTCCCTGTTACTGTGGATAGATTCCAGGGGTTATTGCTAAAATGGCAGCGCATGCAATCAACTTTTAATTGAATGGAATGAGAGGCATACGGTTCTGAAGGAGAACCTCCTCCGTCGACAACCATCCGCCACGCAACCCATAATCCTTCATTTGGATCGGGTCCAACCTGAAGCCCGCTGGCATCGTGACATGCTACACAGGTTACGCCGGCATGGATAAAACCATGAATGGAGTGAGGTTTGGAGGCAGCCTGTGTCGCGGCTGGATGGCAGCTTGACCCTCCACAAAATGGATTGCCCTCATCAGGATGGATGCCACTTGGAGTCGCTGGCGGTTGATCATCAATTTGAATAATATTCGCATGACAAGTTGAATTTGAACAACTAGCGGTTGTACTATGCGGATCATGGCAATCAATACATTTAAAATCTTGATGTGCCAGGTTGTTTGCTTGATGGATGGATGCTGAGAAATCGGTGTGGCATTTCAGACAGAGTGCATTGCTGTCCGGAACTAATTCGTGGACTTGTGTTTCTGGATTCCACCAGGCAATTGTCGCGCTTGTGACGCCATTCTTGCTTTCATGGCACTCATCACAGCGAATATTCTCATTCGATTCTTGCGGCAACAGTAAATTTCCCTCGATAATATTTGCATGGGGACTATTTTCCAAGGCATTATTAATATCCAGAGTCTGTTCCCCGCCCCCATTATTCAATGCTGGCGCAAGCGTGCTTTCAGGAGCAGGCAAAATAATCGACGGTGTAACAGGAACAGGCGCGGTTAGTGTGCTACTCTGACAAGCACACAGCATGAAAACAAAAGTGCTGATTATCCATCGCTTCATTGTTATAAAATTCCTTGGGATTTAATTTGGACCGTTCACTATGCGATGGACGCCTCATTTTTCCCGGGGTGAAATTAATCCATGTTTATAAGCATACGTAGCGGCTTGAGTGCGATTGTCCAGGTGAAGTTTTTCCAGAATATTTTTCAAATGACTCTTTACCGTATTGATGGAAATGGAAAGTTTCTCTGCTATCGCTTGATTGCTGGCTCCACTGGCTACCAAACGGAGGACAAATAGTTCCCTTTCTGTCAGGGGCTGGTCCCCTTTTTCATCATCTGCCAGGCGATTCGCTACTGCTTTCAGGAGTCTCTCTGCCATGGCGCGTGTCATAGCCGGTTCCCCCTTGATAATGCTGCTTAACAAATCGAATAGCTCTGTTGCGTCCAGACTTTTCAATAAATAGCCTGAGACTCCCAGTTGAACAGCCTCATAGAGATGGCCGTCCCGTTCGGATGATGTGAGCATCACGATGGCAATTTGAGGGAAGCGGGCGCGTATCTCCTTGGCGGCTTCGAGGCCATCCATCTCTGGCATATATATATCCATGAGGATTACATCAGGTTGCAATTGTTCCGCCATGCGTACGGCTTCTTCACCTGTTTCAGCCTCGCCAATCACTTCAGCCAGGTCCTCACGAGTTTGTATGAGGCCAATCAGGCCTTGGCGGAAAAGTTTGTGGTCATCAGCGATCAATATTTTAATAGTCATACTTTCACCATGAGTTAATTAGAGTCCTATGCGAATGTGTGTGGCGTAAAAAAGGAACCGCCCTATGATTTCTCCGACGAAGATCAATAAACAGGATAGGTAAACCGGCGTTACCATACTTTGCGGTGTAGACTTCAGTCTGTACATGCGATAAACCGCATATCCCAGGGTAAGGGATGCATATAATAGAAGGACAATTCGTATAATGAACAAAGGCAGGTAAAGTACGAAAATCAGGTTCAGGCTGGTGTGTGCCACGATATCCCCGCGCCGAAGTAAATAGATTTGGATATAAGTGACGATAATGTTTAGCAGTGTTAACGCAAAGGTAAGCAGTGACAAGCCGGCAAATGAGTACTTGATTATATCGAGCCGCAGGCTTATATCGTTTGATTTTTGAATTTCCGCAAACTTCAGGTCCAAAATCATCAGGCAGGTGACGGTCATCCCTCCCAGCAAAAGGGTGGTAATGTAGAATGAAAAAATAACCGTTGGGGAATTCCATGCCGCCTGGGTGGGTAAAAGATAAATACGAGCCATGCAGTAGATGAGAATAAAACCCAAACAGATTGCCAGCCAACCAATATTTGAAATGAGTTTTCGACGGGCATTTTGATAACGCGTCAAATACCATACACTGGTTGTGGCGAGAAAGAATAAAACGGTAAAGATAATTTCACGGCTGAGCCAGGAGGACTTAAAATTAAGCACAGCCAGAAAGGAACGATATGGTTTGCTCAAATGGAAATGAGCGCCGATCATTGCAACCAGGATCGTAAATGAAATTACCAAGATCGGATTTCGAATTATCCTGTCGATTTCGCTGGGGCTAAACTTCGAGCTGGCACGTGTTCGAATCAACCACAAGATAAACAATGCACCCACCGCGATTTGCATCAGGATTGTGTAAACAGGAAGAGTCCACTCGCGAATATTCATTATCTAGTCATTCACTCCAAACGAGAATTGCATTCATTGTGCCTCAGTTGAGCACCACACTTTGCTTCTGTAATTTTTTCTGTTGCAGGCATGGAAGATGGCATTCAATTTGCGTGCCTTTTCCGGGCTCCGAATTGATAAGCAGGCTACCGCCAACACCTTTGGCGCGTTCGCGCATGGTTTGCAAACCAAAGCTGCGCCTTGAACCTGTTAATGCAAACCCAACCCCGTCATCCTTGATTTGCATACATATTTGATCCCTGTTCTCATGACCGTCTTTTGTGATTGCCACTTCAACCTGGCTGGCATTTGCATGTTTGCGCACATTTGTTAAAGCCTCCTGAAGGATGCAAACAAGCTGTACTTCTGCAACAGAGGCAAGATTCAAGTCGCCGGCGACACGATAATAAAAACTGGTCTTGATCCCGGTCTGGATGCCAAACTCGGCCAGATATTCATCCATGGCCGTATGCAGACCTTTCTCCTGGGCCAGGGTGGTACGCAGGCTTAGGATATTCTCCCGAACGTCTGCATGCGCAACCTGAATTGCCTGATGCATTTGAGTTAGTTCGGCTTCAAGCTTTTCGGGTTTGCCTTGTTTAAGCAGGGACCCAAGGGTCTGGACTTGTAAATTTAAGTAACCCAGCACCTGTGCAAGGCCATCATGCATCTCGCGGGCGATTCGTCCCCGTTCTTCAATTATGGATAAGGATTGAAGTTGCGATGTCATCAACCCGTGTTGAATGGCGATCACAACCTGGTCGGCCATACTTTCCAGCCAGATCAGATCCGTCTCTGAGAATTGTTGTTCATCGAAGCGGGCAATCCACACTACGCCGATGGTCACATTTTCCAATTTGAGCGGAACGATAGTCATTGCCTTCGCTCTTTGACTTGTAAAGAAACCAATATCCTCGAACTGCTCGGCGGTTTCATCGCCTTGTGAACGAAAAGGATGAGAACCCCGCATCACGTTCCAGATGATTGGGTTGTTTACCGTTATGGATGTATTCGCCACGAGTTCAGTTATCTCGTCAATGGAATAACATTTCAATTCAAGGATGGTGTTTTCCTGATTGATAATCGCCACTCCGACAAAATCTGTGTTTATTAATTTTCGGATATTCTCAACGATGTGAATCAATATATCGTCCACATGTTCCAATTTGGCAATCCGGCGGCTGATGCCCACCAGGGCGTTTGTCCAATTCTCGGCAGTCTGACGGGCAACGATCTGCGCTTCAACCGCATCACGTTGCGCACGATCCCGCTCCTCCTGCAAGGCCAATAATTGTCGTTTGCGTATGGCTTCAAATACATCCAACGCCTTGACCACAAAAAATGTAACAATGATTGCTGACAACATGCGCCAGATTTCAATAGGTAAACCAGTGGTGTTAAGCACACTCTGGTAATTCAGCCAGCTGCCCGGGTTATTGGTTTGGTCCATGTCGATGTTCTTAATGCTTTCCCCTGAAAAAGCGTTGTACATGACCCGATCGTAATTGTAATAGGACTCCGGACTATAGGGAGTTGCAGGAACGATCAATCCCATGACAACAGCCTCGAAAAGGAAGGCCAATCCGCCGCCGAGCATTAAGTTTGAGATATCAAACCTCCCCAATTTTCTTTGGAAATACCACTGGCGTAAAAATCCAATGCCGGATAGTAAACTGCCTGGCAGGTAGAGCAGGTAACGGGTCCAGATTTCGACCGGGATTTGAATTGGAGAAGGGGTGATAAATGTGGTCGCGGCGAACGCCAGCACGAAGGCAATCGGAACAATCAAAATACCGGGGATAAAAATGCTCCAGGCAGGCAATGGAGCCAAATTATTCAACATCCCCCAACCAAAGCGAAAAAGGATCAAGCCAGTTAAAATATGAAGAACCACCCGTAAAATGCTAAAGATATTGGACAATTCTGCCAGGGACCCACTCTCCAATAACATATCCACCCAACCAGCGGCGCCACCGGCAAATCCAAAAGCTGCCAACCAGGGGAGCTCTCTTTTTAGTGGAAAATCCCCCTCGTGCCTTAACTG
Source organism: uncultured Anaerolinea sp. (assembly GCA_964511765.1). Lineage (GTDB taxonomy): Bacteria > Chloroflexota > Anaerolineae > Anaerolineales > Villigracilaceae > Villigracilis. Next base: position 80,393 of record CAZEGE010000003.1, on the reverse strand, counting down.
TAAATACGCGGCCAGCCCCAGACCCTCAAATGCCAAGCCGTACAAAAAGTAAAGTAATATCATTTGTGATGCCTAATTTTTGAAAAAACGAGGTAGACCTCCGTATTTTATGTGAAATTAACCTTGAGTTATTTTACAGGGGTTTTATTGGCCTGACAAATGACTAATATCACTCTTTCCGTCACAAGAATAAAGGGGAAACCTTGTTTTCTTCTGTCCCACCATGGTCCAGAACCCCGCTTTTGATTTTATTAAACACACTCTTTTCAAAAAAACACCCATTTTAAACATAATGAATTAGTAATAACTTTGCAATTTACAAAGTTTTATACTATAATTATAGTATAAAACCTATTCTTAAAGGATTTCTGTATGCCCAGCGAACGACTCACGAGAAAAACCAACTCGTCTCGAAAAAATGATAATGGCCTGGAAAAGGACAATCCATTTATTGCTGAATTGGATCATAAGGAATTCAGCGTCGGCCAGCGTCTGCGTGAGATTCGTGGACGGCGCCGTCTGTCCATGCGCTCGTTGGCGGAAATAAGCGGGTTGAATATCAATACCCTAAGTCTGATTGAGAATCAGCATACTTCACCGAGTGTAAGCACCTTGCAACAACTGGCGCAAAGCTTGCAGGTTTCCATTACGGAATTTTTTGAAACAGACCAAGGCAGCAAAAAGCTGGTCCATCAAAAGCACGGAAAACGCCCTCATGCGGTATTCGAGCACAGCACGATGGAGGACCTTGCTGCTGGCATGCCGCGCTTTGGGGCAGAGCCGATCATTGTTACGCTCGAGCCTGATGCCGATAGTGGAAACAAACCAATCGTTCATACGGGCCGGGAGTTTGTATATTGTTTGGATGGGCGCATCGCCTATATGGTAGATAACGAGACCTTTCTACTGGAGTCAGGCGACTCTTTAATCTTCGAAGCCTACCTGCCGCATCATTGGAAAAATGTTGACTCTACCCCGTCACGTGCCTTGCTGGTGCTGTGTCCAATGGATGAACGCGACCAGCCCAGGGAACGGCACTTCTCAAGGTAGTATTTATAAAACCTTGAAAGATTTTCTTGTGAGAAGAAGGTGCGCCATGAAAAGAAGAAAACTCTCTTTCCTGTGCCTGCCCATGACGCTGGCATGCATAATCCTTATCTACGCATTGCTCGTTATTGCTTCCAGCAGGCAATTGGAAGCGGCTATCAGTTGGCTCCTTCTTATGGAATTCTTAACGCCAACCCTCATTCTTGGATTGGCATTGACCTTCTATTTTGTTCACAAGGCGCGGGTCCCTCACCATTCAGTTAAGCACAGAAACCAATGAAAGTGGAGCTTGCGTTGGAACGAGCGGCGAAGAATGTGCCCGTCATCAGATCCCAGAGAGCTACTACGCACACGAGGTTCGCTACTTCAATACCGAGGCTGAGGCTTTGGACTGGTTACACAATCAGTAAAGCGTAGTAAGCACATCGGGAAATCGGTGGAAGAAACATCAGGCACTTCGTTTTGATCCTATTTCCCTTGAGACGATGGGACAGTCTTTAGGCGTGATAGGAAGGTCTACGATGAACGCTACAAAATTTAATAAACGCATTTACACCCTGCCGACTTTTACTGACGATGTGAGAAATATTTTCGACCACATGGACGCCTTGCTAATGCGGTGCACGGTGGGCGGGTGGCAAAGCCTTTGCCGAGAAAATCATGATGGTCATCACCAGTGTCAACGGCTGCCGCTACTATTCCTATGGACATGCCCGAGCTGCACTGGCGGCAGGCATTCCAGAGGCCGAACTGCAAAAGTTGATGGCTCTCGAACTGGGGACTTTCCCCGAAAACGAAGCCGTTGCCCTGTCCTTCGCCCAGCATTACGCCGAATCATGCTGCAATCCCGACCCTGCCGCCTGGCAGCGTGTGAGATCCTACTACGGCGAAGAAGCCGCCAACGATATCATGACCTACCTGCGTATGATCACTTTCGGTAACCTGCTCGGCAATACCTTCTATGCCTTTCTCAGCCGATTCAGCGGCAAACCCGCTCCAGGCAGCACTCTATGGAGTGAATTGGGCGTGCTCTTGGGAGCCATCTGGATGCCCCCTTCTAAGGTTGTTCCTCCGGCTATTCATATCAAAAAATGGAAACACATGGGTACAACCTATAGGTTAGTGTGGTCTGATGCTTTTTTGTTTTCAGTATTGACTTTTTGTCTATAGTATTATATACTATAGACAAAGGAGAAATACTATGCCCAGAGGACAAGGTTTTGGACGAGGAGGACGCGGTGGCGGCAGACGCAAAATGTTTTTCATGGAATCCTGTGTACTTGTACTTTTGCACCGCGAATCAGGCTACGGCTACAGCCTGATGGATGGGTTGAAAGAGTTTGGTTTCCAGACCGAAGAGATGGACATTAGTATCCTTTACCGTGCATTGCGCGATTTGGAAACCGCCGGGCTGGTGGTCAGTTCGTGGGGCGAGGATAGCCTCGGACCTCAGCGGCGGATGTACACCATCACCCCGCAGGGCGAATCAGCCCTTGAAGGGTGGGTGCAAGCCCTGCGCCAACGTCGCAGGGAAATCGAATCGCTTGAAGCGGCGTACGACGCTGTCAAGAAAAATAATTGAAACAGAGAAACAAAAAAGGAGTAAGTCATGCCAAATCAAGATAGTACTGGACCCAATGGACAAGGTCCTCGCACCGGGCGCGGCGCAGGAAATTGCAGCGGAGAGGGCGGCACGGGAATCGGACGCGGAGTGGGGCGCGGTTTAGGACGCGGTCTCGGCGGCAGACATGGAATGGGTGGGCGCGGAGGCGGCTTGGGCATCAACGCCAACCAGGGTAATTCCTGGCTTCAAAACCAACTCCATGACCTGCAAACTGCCATCGAAAAATTGACAGAGCGTTTGGGCAAGTGAAGATCAGTAAAAAGTAATAAGTGAGAAGTGGTAATTTCTACTTTTTACTTCTCACTTATTACTCATCGCTATTCCTTCTCATCAAAAAGGAAGCCATCATTCATGAAAATTGCAATTTCCATTTCGGGTAACAAACTCGAATCCCCCTTTGATCCGCGCTTCGGACGTGCTGCCGCATTTTGTCTGGTGGATAGCGAAACCGGCGAGTGGACCGCCCACGAGAATCCCGCGCTTTCCGCTTCGGGCGGAGCGGGCGTGCAGGCGGCGCAATTCATCGCCAAATTGGGCGCGCGGGCAGTGGTCAGCGGGGCGTACGGACCCAATGCCTTCGATACCCTATCTCTTGCCAAGATCGAAATGTATCTCGCGCCGACAGACAAAACCCTAACCGCTGCTGATGTATTGGCGCTGTTCGAGGCGGGCAAACTGGGCAAAGCCGAAGCCGCCACTCACGCAGGTCATCACGAGGGGCATCACTAATGCGAATCGTCGTTGCCAGCGGAAAAGGCGGCACGGGCAAAACCACCGTCGCCACCAGCCTGGCGCTCAGCGCCGGGGATTCCGTCCGCTTTATGGATTGCGATGTGGAAGCGCCCAACGCCGCGCTCTTCCTCAATCCAGTGCTGGACAATCGCAAGGAGGTCGGCATCCAACTGCCAGTGGTGGATGAGGCACTCTGCACGCATTGCGGCAAGTGCGCTGAAGTCTGCGAGTTTCACGCCATTGCAGTCATCGGCAAAAAGATATTGGTCTTCCCCGAACTGTGTCACGGCTGTGGCAGTTGCACGCTGGTCTGCCCCGAAAAAGCCATCAGCGAGCGGCTGGATGTGATGGGTGTGCTCGAAAGTGGAATGACTGCCATGGGTGTGGATTTTGCCCAGGGCGTGATGAACGTCGGCGAACCGATGGCGGTTCCCATCATCCGCGAACTCAAAAAATGGAGTCCCGCCCACCCGTTTGATATCGAAATCCGCGACGCCCCTCCCGGCGCATCCTGCCCGGTAGTGGAAACAATGCGCGGCGCGGATTTTATTTTGCTCGTGACTGAGCCAACCCCCTTCGGTTTGCACGACCTGAAACAGGTGGTCGGCATCACCCGCGAGTTGGGAATACCTGCTGGGGTGGTGGTCAACCGCGACGGGATTGGAGGCAACGCCGTCGAAGCCTACTGCGCCGAAGCGGGTCTGCCCATCCGGTTGAGAATTCCGATGGAGCGGCGTTTTGCCGAAGCAATCGCCAGCGGCAGAACCCTAGTGGACGCCGCGCCCGAATATCGCGCAGCGTTCCGCACATTGCTCGAAGACATCACCGCGAGGGTCGCCGCATGAAGCAACTCATCATTCTCAGCGGCAAGGGCGGAACGGGCAAGACCAGCGTCACTGCTGCGTTTGCCCATCTCGCCGCGCAAAGCCGTTTTGCAAATCAAGTCATTCTGGCAGATGCAGATGTGGATGCCGCCAACTTGGAACTTGTGCTCCAGCCGCGCTTGCTGGAACAGCAGGATTTCAAGGGTGGAAAAATTGCGGTGATTGATCAGGACTCCTGCGCCTCCTGCGGCGACTGTCAGGCTGTTTGCCGCTTCGACGCCATTCTTTCCCCCTCGCCCTTTGGGAGAGGGGACGGGGGAGAGGGCTATTGGGTTGACCCCATCGCCTGTGATGGTTGTGCAGCGTGTGTCTATCAATGTCCAAGCAAAAGCATCACCATGCACGAACAAATCGCGGGCAAGTTTTATTCTTCCGAAAGCCGCTATGGTCCGCTGTACCATGCCAATTTATTTCCAGGGCAGGAAAACTCTGGCAAGTTGGTGACGCTGGTCAAACAGCGCGCCCGCCTGCAAGCCTTGGACGAGAACCGTGAACTGGTCATTGTGGATGGTCCGCCTGGCATCGGCTGTCCGGTCATTTCGGCGGTATCAGGCGCGAGCCTGGCGTTGATCGTAGCTGAGCCGACAGTGGCGGGAGTCCATGACATGCACCGTGTTTTACAAACCGTCAAACATTTTGGCGTGCGCGCCGTGGTCTGCATCAATAAAGCGGACATTTATCCCGCAGGCGCGGACGAAATCGAAGCCTTTTGCCGCGAGAGCGGAATCGAAACCGTCGGCAGGGTCCCGTTCGATTTGACGGTGACCAGCGCGATGGTCGCGGGCGAAGCAGTGACAGCCTTCCAGCCGCAAGCCCCCTCCAGCGTCGCCATATCAGCTATTTGGGAGCGAGTCATCCCAGCCTTGTTGGAGTCAAAATGAGCGAGCCTTCGTTGGAACAGGCTATTTTGGTACGCTTGAAATCCGTCATTGACCCCGAAACCAACACCGACGTGATTCGGATGCGGCTGGTGGAAAACCTATGGGCAGATGCGCTTGGCAAGGTGCGCTACACATTCCGTCCTTCGTCTTTCGTTTGTCCCATTGCTATTATGCTGGCAATGAATATCAAAAACGCCGTGGCTGAAGTGCCCGGCGTAAAATCACAAGAGATTGCCATCGAAGATTATTTAATGGCTGAAGAACTTGAAAAATTAATCAATCAGGAGACTTAAAATGAAAATCGCAGTAACCGCAGAAAACAATAATGGACTTGAAAGCATGGTCGCCCAGCACTTTGGACATGCTCCCTTCTTTATGCTGGTGGATGTGGAAAACGGCGAAGTAACCACCGCGCAGGGCGTCGCCAATCCGTTTGCCGAGGCGCACCAACCTGGGCAAATCCCTGGCTTTATTCATGAGCAGGAAGCGAACGTCATTTTGAGCGGCGGTATGGGCGGACGCGCCATCGAATTTTTTGAGCAGTTGGGTATCAAAGCCGCCACCGGCGCAAGCGGCACGGTGCGCCAGTCATTGGAAAATTATCTGGGCGGTAAATTGAAGGAAGCCGCGCCGTGTGATGAAAGCGTGGCGCACGGTCACGGATAAAGCATCAGATAAAAAAACGTCCCGAAGGTTGAGTTGGTTCAATGTAGCCATCTTTCAAAACCTTCGGGATGGTGACTGGGGCAAGCAAACGAAAGATATGTCAGTGAGGGCATTTTGTTCTTTGCCCGAAACAATCTGCAACACGACAAGGGATTGCTTCACCCCGACAAGAGCATTCGGGATGATATCGGAAAGAGTAAATGCCCTCCTCGCAATGACATTACGAAAAGGAGCAGAGATGAGCAACGCGACAAAGATCGGAATCATCATTTGCAATCGCTATCGGACTTGCGCGGGTGGGAAATGCCTGCGGGCGATGAGAAATAAGGAGGGCGCATTTCAACAATACGCTGATTCGGATGTGGAATTGGTAGGTTACACCACTTGCGATGGCTGTCCGGGCGGCAATGTCGAATATACCGGAGAAGAAATGGTGAAAAATGGAGCGCAAGTCATTCACCTGGCTACGGGTTTGTTGGTTGGCTATCCTCCCTGCCCTTACATCCACACGTTCAAGAATTTTCTCGAACAACGCTATGGCGTGAAAGTTGTCGTCGGCACGCATCCCATCCCCAAAAAATATCTGGATTTGCACACGAGTCTGGGGACGTGGGAAGATACTGATGAATGGCAACCGTTTTTGGAACCAATCATGACAGATGAGGCGACCAGAAAGGCTTACGACTGAGCAAAAAGATGAACTACGTTTTCGGTCCCGTCCCATCCCGTCGCCTGGGTCAATCATTGGGCATTGACACCATCCCGCTCAAGACCTGCAACTGGAATTGCGTCTATTGCCAGTTGGGGCGTAGTCTTCCGCTGACGAATGAACGGCGCGAATATGTTCCAGCGGAGGATATTCTGTTCGAAGCGGAGCAAGCCCTGAAGTCCCGCGCGAATGGCGAGATTGATTGGGTCACTTTCGTTGGCTCGGGTGAACCGACTCTGCACAGCCGACTCGGTGAATTGATCGGCGGTGTAAAAAATTTCACCAATCTTCCGGTGGCGGTCATCACCAACGGTTCTTTGTTATATCTGCCTGAGGTGCGACAGGAATTGAGCGCTGCGGATGCCATCCTGCCGACGCTGGATGCTGGCACGGCTAAACTTTATCGCAAGATCAACCGCCCGCATCCGCAGGTCACGTTTGAGCGGCTTGTGGATGGATTGGTTGCTTTTCGTAAAGAGTATCTGGGAAAGTTATGGGTGGAGGTAATGCTAGTGCGCGGATTGAATGACACATCTCAAGCGCTTGAAGATATTGCTAAAATTCTGCAGAAGGTCAAGCCGGATGCCGTGCACATCAACCTGCCGACGCGTCCGCCAGCCGAAACCTGGGTGCAGCCGACGGATGAAGAAGGCTTGATGCGGGCTATGACCATTCTGGGAAATGTTGCGGAGGTGGTTCACCCAGCAGCAGGTAATTTTGATCTGGGCGGATACGAAAATGTGGTAGATGCAATTCTTGATATCATTACCCGCCACCCCATGCGTCAGGAAGAACTCGAACAGACGCTAAACCGCTGGTTGCCGGGGCAGGTAAGCGGTGGATTGGCAGATTTGGAAGCCAGTGGTAAGGTGCAGATCGTGGAACGTAACAAAGTGAAGTTTTGGAGCGCAGCTTCTTCGTATTATCCTGCCGAAATCCAGAGCCAACAGACAACTCCTGGGACTCGTCAGGAGCCGGGGTCCAAAAATCAAGACCAACAAAGAGGTGCCTTATGAGCCACGAAAAAAATTTTGAAATCCAGGCTGAATTGTGTCGGGCCATGGGAACCCCCCTGCGGATAGAGATCATGCACCTATTGCGTGCCGGGCCTTTGAATGTAAACGACATTGCGTCTGCTACACACTCGCACCAGTCCACCATTTCCAGAAACCTGGCAACACTCCGAAACGTCGGAATCGTTGTAACTCATCATGAGGGGACCAATGCGATTTATCAAGTCGCCAATCCCAAAATTATGAACGTTTGTGATACGATGCGCGAGGTGTTGAGCGAGCAAATTGGCGAACGTTCCAAAATCCTGAATGAAACCAACGAATGAATATAATTGATACTCTAATCGCAAGCCTGGCTGAAGACACCCCTGTGCGCTCGGTACAGGTCGGCGCGCATTGGACGGTCGTGTGCAGTCGCCATTGCGGAATGGCCGCAACCCTCGCGTCCAATCATCCACATGGACATGCGCAAGTTCGCGAGGCCGGCCATCTGTACGAGAAGAGCGCCCGCGAATTGGCCGAATATGCCCGTTCAACCAATTTACTCGAGGCCAGTATTGGCGTGGCCGCCATTAATTCAATGTTGGATGTGGACGAAACCCTTGCCAGGGAGATAAATGCCTCCGAAGTGCTGGCCAGCCGCGGGCGGGGAAAGAAGGTTGCTCTGGTCGGTCATTTTCCGTTTGTTTCGCAACTGCGTGCGGCTGTCGGCCAGTTGTGGGTCGTCGAGCAAAATCCTGTAGAAGACGATTATCCTGCGGAAGCTGCCGCTGACTTACTCCCGCAGGCCGATATTGTTGCCATCACCAGCAGCGCCCTGATCAATCATACCCTGGATGAATTATTGGCGCTCTGCCCTCCGCAGGCGACAGTCATGCTCTTGGGGCCAAGCACACCGCTTTCGCCCATTCTCTTTGATTACGGCATAACCATGCTCTCGGGGACGTGTGTGATTAATGAAGCCGCGGTTCTGCGCACGGTTGGACAGGGCGCATCCTTCCGCCAGGTGGACGGAGTAAAACTGCTGACCTTCACCCATGAAAAGGATAAATAGCACATGGAAATCATCATGCATCCGATTGGCGTCATCCATTCACCGTTTACTGAAAAAGAGCAAACTCCCATCCAGGCCTCACGTTCGCAAGCGGTGGGGCGGGTGGATATCCATCCCGAGTTCGCAGAAGGATTGAAGGATATTGAGAATCTATCCCATATCCATCTTTTGTACGTCTTCCATCAATCGTCCGGATATGCACTTAAAGTCAAACCGTTCTTGGATGATCGCGAACACGGAATTTTTACAACACGCTATCCTTACCGCCCCAACCCGATTGGCATATCAACCGTCCGGCTTTTATCAAGGCAGGATAACACGCTTATTATCGAAGGCGTGGATGTGCTCGATGGAACACCCTTGCTTGACATCAAGCCCTATGTGCCGGATTTCGACTTGCGGACAGAAGTGCGCGCTGGTTGGTACGAAACAAGGAGCAAAAAGTGAAACGATATGAGATCATAATCGCCACCCTACTTATCGTCTTGCTCGTCTCTCCGATTACAAACGTCAACGCGCAAACGGACCTGCCAGTTGTGCATGCCGTGCTGTTTTATTCGCCCACCTGTGGACATTGCGAATATGTGATTAAGAACACTCTCCTGCCCATGATACAGGAATATGGAGACCAACTTGAGATCATTGGATTGGATGTTACCCAACAAGAAGGGCAGATACTCTTTCTGTCCGCCATAAATAAATTCAATCTCGAATCATCTGGCGTTCCCTTCCTGGTCATTGATGATATGTACCTAATTGGGTCAGCCGACATTCCGGAAATATTCCCCAGCCTGGTTGAAACCCACCTCGCTCGAGGAGGCGTAAACTGGCCCGATATTCCCGGGTTAACAGAGATAATCGCTCAATCTGAAGAAGCGGACACCTCAACTGCCGCCGTTTCCACTGCTCAAGCAGACGACTCAACGATGGCTGCTCCTGTGCAATCTGCAACGTCTCAAATAACGCCTGTGCCTGCCACTGTCTCCCCGGCACTTGTCTCACCAACAGCGACACCCGGCTTCCTCCTAATCAATGACGTACCATCCAATTGGCTGAGTGCGTTTGCTCACGACCCGGCTGGCAATACACTGTCTGTTTTCATTCTTCTTGGTATGCTTGGATCCATTATTTGGGCTGTCCATCTATTCAGAAAAACAAAAGGGGCTTCCTTAAAAGAAAATTGGGCGTGGATCGTTCCTCTTTTCTGTGTCATTGGTTTCGGCGTGGCTGGTTATCTTGCTTATGTGGAAACCACTCAAACAACAGCCGTCTGTGGGCCCGTGGGGGATTGCAACACGGTTCAACAAAGTGAATATGCGCGCCTGTTTGGCGTTCTTCCCATCGGTATACTGGGCCTGGTTGGGTATGTGGCAATCTTCATTTCCTGGCTGATTGCCCGATATACCTACAATTGTATGTCTGATTTCGCAGCGATTTCATTATTCGTCATGACTGCTTTTGGCACACTCTTCTCCATCTATCTCACCTTCCTGGAACCCTTCGTCATCGGCGCGGCCTGTGCCTGGTGCCTGACATCCGCGATATTAATGACCATACTTATGTTACTTTCCGTGAAACCGGCAAAGCTGGCGTTTTACATGAGTTCGTTTTTTACCTCTCATCGTCGTAAACACTTACGGATTGGAGTAATTCATGATTGATCTTCAAAAGATTGAAACTTTCTTATGCGCAGCGGAGAAATTGAATATCTCTGAAGCCGCCAAACAACTCCATCTCAGCCAGCCCACCGTGAGTCATCAGATCAAATTATTGGAGCGGGAATTGGGGAACATTTTATTCATCAGGAGCAATACCGGCCTTCAATTGACAGAGGCAGGCAAATTGCTATTGCCATGGGCGCGTCGCTTATTGCATGATACGGCCAATCTCGAGGCCATGATGTCTTCAGTACAGGATGTGGCCGGCGAGTTGCGCATAGCTTGTAGCACAACGGCCGGTAAATACGTCCTGCCGCAATTGGCAGCACGGTTCTGCCTGAGATATCCAGGTATTCATGTGAAAATTCCCGCCTGTGCCCCCGAGCGAGTGACTCTTGATCTTCTGGATGGTGACGCACATCTGGGCGTATTAAGCAGGGAGGTGGGGGATCCGAACCTTGAAATTCAGGAGTTCTTTCATGACAGGATCACGTTGATCGTGCCGGGCAATCATCGCTGGGCGCATCGTCCTGCGATTGAGCCGTCCGAAATTCTCCAGGAACCGGTCATCATGCGCGAACCGACTTCCGGGACGCGCAGCGTTGTTCTGGAAGAGCTGGCTAAACACGATATTAGCCTGGAAGACCTGAATATCTTTATGGAATTGGGAAATGCAGAGGCTATTGTGCGCACCGTTGCCGCTGGTTACGGTATTGCTTTTGTCTCTGAACTGGCAGCCGCTTACCCCTTGGAACGCGGCAATATTGTGGACGTTCGTGTGGAAGGTCTCAATCTACAACGGACGATCTACATGGTACGCAAGCGAATTAGCGCCCCGCACCGCCCCCGCGATGTATTTTGGGGCTTCATCCATGATCCAGCAAATGCAGATTTAATAGGCCTGGCAGAACATCATTTATAGATGGGAGAAAGATCGACACTTACAGGAGTTTACGAAAATAAGGTCGTTGTTGATGATCGGCAGGGAGCATGCATGTAATTGATGAAAAATGACAATCTATCGATTAACATGTCCACTTCCTTGATTGTATGTCTCGTTGCAGCCGCCACGTTAGTAAGCCGATTTATCTATCGTCAATAAAATCTTTTATTTTCTCGTAAATCCCGGGCTGTGAACAATCATACTCCAAGGTGATTCCGTCTTTGATATTAAGTATCCTCCTGGGTTTTTTCCTGCTTCGGTCGATGGACAAGCATATAAAGCCTATCACAAGCCCGACGGCTAACCCTGCAAACAGCGTTGAGAGTACCAGTGTGATCATCATGGCAACCTCCTTAAACCCTTTCAAACTGAATCTGGCGGACAAACCAGATGGCTTGCCCCCCAGATTCGTCAATTAGAAGACGTATGTCTGAGCTGCGCCTTCGACATCCATCAGATAGGGTGGAGCCTTCTTGATTTTGATGCGCGGGTCTCGCAGGTCTCCAGGCTTGATATCCTTGTTTTCCAGCGCCAATTCGCAGAAGACGATCTCGCCGCCCAGATCAAGGACATCGTTGAAGAGTTTGACGGGATTGGGCATGCCCTTGGGTGTGCCGAGTTTTTCCAACTCGCCCTTGAGCATCCAGCGCGCGCCCGCCGGGCAAATAAAGATGTGCACTTCATAGTCCAGGGAAAGCCCGGAGGTCGAGAAGATCAGGGTCGGCATGATACTTGCCGGGGTGTCGCCATTGCAGACGATGGACATCTTTTGAGTCATGTTAATCTCCTTTTGTTATGCGTTCTGTGGGCGCACAAAGATAAACCAAGCCATTAGCCATGCGCCAAGGACAATGGAAATGGCGCCAACCAGGGAACCGATGCCCAATTGCGGCAACCCGCTCAGGATATGGGTCACGTTACAGCCAGCCGAGGTGACGGCGCCAAAGCCCATCAGCAAGCCGCCCGCGAAGGTCTGACCGATCATGCCCCAGCCCGGCCAGCGAAGTTTGAACTCGCTGGCAATCAAAGCGGCAATAAGGGCTCCTACGATAATGCCGATGACCAGCCAGGCGTCCCAGCCCATCTTGGTCTCAGGAACCGACATGCCAAGTTTGACAATGGTCAACCAGCCGGAGGTGATTGCAAGCGGATAACTGCGTCCCGCCAGTGTGGACGAGTAGAAGGCCAGCATGTTGATCAGTCCGATCACAATGCCTGTTACAAGCCAGCCCCAGCCATTCTTGAAGATGCGCTTGCCGAGGGAGTCATTGCTCTTTGGTTCATCATCCTGATTCTTACGGGCCACAACAAACCAGATTACCAATACAATCACGGCAAGTCCCAGTGCCACAACCGTATGCGAAAGGCCGAAGATATTCGCCAGGGTTGGATTCGCTTCGCCAACCATAACCTTGGTGTTGGTTTGCAGGGAATCCTTGATGGGTTTCAGGAAGCCTATCGCGGTCAGGGTCGCGCCCGCCGCCAGGCCGATCAGCGCAGACAGCGCGCCAAGCATCCCCTCGCCGACGCGGTAGGTAACGCCGCTGGCGCATCCGCCAGCCAATACCATGCCAATACCAAAGATAAATCCGCCTACCAGGTTCGCGCCCCAGAAGAACGCGGTCGGGCTGATTTTAATCACCCCGCCCATTGCCATGAAGGCAAAACCGACCATGCCCACCAGGATCGCAGCCCCCACAGATTTCAGCAGGGTGGTGTCCTTTAACAAAATGGTGTCGCGGATAGCCGAGTTCATGCAGAAACGCCCGCGTTGCAGGGCAAAGCCAAACAAAATTCCAACGAGCAATCCAGACAGTGCGACAGACATAGCATTCTCCTTGTGTGTTGTATTGAATTATTTCAAGCCATGCGCTTCGATCAACATGCGATGGTTGGGGCCGTCCAATTGTTCCACGCTGATCAATTTGTGGCCTTGCTTCTTGAGGTTGCGCGGGATGCGCTCCACCGAGAGCGGGTAATCCAGCAGGACTTCCAGGACTTCACCCTTTTGCATTTTCTTGAGGGTGGTCATGGTGTCCATGTCGGGATAGGGACAGATCTTTCCGCACACGTTCAGGGTCTTGGTTGGGGTGATGGTTGCTTCCATAAGATTCTTCTCCTTTTTCAATAGCTGAATGATAGTTTTGCGCCTTCGCATTCGAACATGAAGGAGGAGGCCATCATCACTTCCACGCCTTCGCGAAGGTCTTCTTTTTTGATGTCAAGGATGGGCAATCCCAATTCGCACAGGATGAAGCGCCCATCCAGAACCAGGATCGAGTCGTACAGGTGGATCGGATCAGGCTGGCCCTTAAGCCCTTGGAATTTTTCCATTTCCCCTTTGACCAGGACTTTGGCCGCGCCAGGCTGGACAAACATCAGCACCTGTTCGCCGCTGCTGGCAATCGCCGCGCCCATCACGAGCGCCGCCATCACGCTGGTGGCATCCTCATGGTTCATGACGATCACCATCTTGCCAATTTCTTCTTCTGCCATTCTTCCTCCTATTTCACAAGATTCTCAATCCGCCGCGGCCAGTGCGCCTTCCACGGCTGTACTTTGTTGCGCGGCTTTCGCTTTGACTGCCTCGAGGTACATTGCCAAAGGACGGTACATCATGTGCATCCATTTTCCGATGCCAACTTCCGTATCCAGCATGGCGGCCATAACCAGGACGTGAATTACGTAGATGATGTAAGTTGGCCAGGCCCAGACAACGTCCACAGCGCCCAAGTAGCGGAAGATGTGGATCAGGATACCGGTGACAGCGCCAGTCAGGATGAAGATCGGGAACATCCAGTCGCTGGGATGTGAAAACTTGTGCCGTTCCACTTCCTTGCGGGCACGGCCGCACAAAAAGTCAATCGAGAAGACTGTCAGCACGATTGTGGCATAGTAACCCAGCCAGCGCTGTGGATGGTAGATGGGATAGAGGTTGTCGGTCTGGAACCACCACAGGAGCGGGACGATCAAGAGTAGCATGACGCCGTACCCTGACATGAATATCAGGTGTTTCAGCCAATCTGTTTTCGCTTCCTGGTTACAATCCTTCCAGCGCTTTTGTGTGAAGAAATGCAGGATGAAGGTCTTGAGCTCACTGGCATAAACCGACAGCGGGATTTTCTTTTCCTTCAGATCTTTACCAAGCACATGACGTCCCATGTTCAGCATGTTCAGAAAGACCCGAATGCCCAGGTAGGCAAAATGGACTAATACCACTGCCCAAACCCACATGACTGGGAAGACGGTATTTAGTTCCACGCGGTCTGTCACGAGGTGGGCAAGCCCGAGCACGTAGAACAACACCAGCAGGAACAGGTTGAGAAGTGCGCCCTTCAGGATGGACAGATACACAGTCTTCTCTGAACGATACAGTTTTGCGCCATGTCCCGAAGTGTCATATTGTGCGGTAAGCCAGCGTCGAATGGCCATCATTGTCTCGCCAGGTTCCGCGCCTTTCGGACAGGTCTGCGAACATTCGCCGCAGTAATAGCATTGCCAGGCGTCCGTGCGCTCAAGGATGCAGTCTCTTAATCCCATCTGTGCAAAGCGCACCATATCGCGCGGGAAGGGATGCTGGTCATCGGTGAGCGGGCAGATCGCCGTGCAGTTGCCGCAATTGAAACATTTCTCGATGCCCACTGCGCCGTATTCTTTGAGTTCGTGAAGTAAGGTTGGGTCAACGCGTGCGTTCATGCTTATTTCTCCTCCACTTTTTGGTAAAGCGGATAATCGCCGCACATGCCCTTTTCGAAAATCAGCCCATATTTTTTGAAAGATGCCATATACCACAGTACTTTATTCGCGGGCATTCCGATTGCCGCTGCCACATCTGGCACACTCTTTGGGGTGTCGTGAATCAATTTGCAAATCTCCTGCTGGACGCGCTTCTGTTCCTTCAAGATCGCCTGCGTGCGTTCCACGGATGAGGAGTGTTTTGTCCGCAATTGTTTGAGCATTTCGCCGCGTGAAAGGGTTTTCGTTTGTGCCGTCATGATGCAGTCTCCACTAAAGCGGGAACATCCATGCCAATGGCTTCGACCATCGCATCATATTGCGCGAGGGTCCAGCCTTGTACGTCAATGGCCTGGTTTGGACAGGCGCTGACACAGGCGCCGCAGCCCACACAGTTAGCAGGTGTGATGACGGCGCGTTTGATTTGTTTCCCGTTCTCTTCAAATGTTTGTAAAGCAATTGCGCCTTCGTATTCACACGCCTCAACACATGCGCCCGTGCCATTGCACTTGTGCGCATCCACCGCAGCGACGAAGGGCGGTAGTTCTACATGTCCGCGCCCAAGCAGGGAAGCAACCTTCGCTGCTGCCGCCGAAGCCGCGCTGAGGCTCTCCTGGATGTTCATCGGACCTTGCGCGGTTCCCGCCAAAACGATGCCATTGACTGCCGTTTCAACGGGGCGCAGTTTGGGATGCACTTCCAGCAGGAAGCGGTCATTGCCGCGCGAGATCTTGAGCATTTTCTCCAAGCCTTGAATATCGCGTGGCATGAAGCCAACCGCCAGCACCACCAAGTCCACAGGGATTTCGATCTCCCCGCCGTAGGTCAACATATCCTTGACTTTGATTAGCACGGGATGTGTATCGCCTTGTTGAGCGGCAGAAACAACGGGACATTCCTCGCCGTTGTAGCGCAGGAAGCGCACACCATCCTCCAACGTGCGGCGATAATATTCCTCGTGACCGCGTCCGTAGGTGCGGATGTCCTGGTGCAAATCATAGAGATTCAACTGCGGGTAGCGCTTGTGCAGTTCGGCGGTCATATGTAATGAAGCGGTACAGCACACACGCGAGCAATAATTGTTGACCTGTCCATCCGCCTGAGGGGGGTGAATGCCATCCACCTGGCGGCTGCCTACACAGTGGATCAGTGCCACATCGTGGACGGGATGCCCGTTCCATTGCAATGGCTGTCCGTCTTTCAACAACGCCAATTGACGGATCAACTGCGGCAGGGTGATGACCTGCGGCAGTTCGCCAAATCCATATTCGCCTTGCGGCGGTGTGTACGGATCAAAGCCCGTTGCGACGACGACCGCGCCAACAATAATCTCAAACGATTTCGGTTCGTCCTTCAAGATAACCTGGCTGCCGTTTAAGGAAATTGGTTCCCCGTTATAGTTTTCCCAATCCACTGCGGGCATGGTTGGATAACAACCCGCGTACGGACGATAAATCACCCTGCGTTTCGTCAAGCCATAATTGAACTCGTCGGGGATTTCCTGCGCGCAGGCAGACATCAACGCTTCGGCATTTTCATGGCTGACGCCGCGCGCATGTTGACTCACCTGAATGTTGAAATTTCCAACGTAGCCCGAAACGCCCGTCACATCCGCTTGTGTAAAGATCGTGATGTTCGGATGCGCGACAACTTTTTCGATCAACTCGCGCAACAACTTGCGGGCATCTTCTTCGGTTGGAAAAACGCTTTCAAGTTGCGCCATCCGTCCGCCGAGGAAGGGTGACTTCTCGACCAGCGAAACGCGTAATCCCTGGCGGGCAATGTCCAGTGCGGAACGTAAGCCAGCCACACCGCCGCCGATCACCAGCGTGTGTTTTTCTGCCCCCAAACGAATGGGATCAAGCGGTTTGAGCAAACGCGCCTTTGCCACGCCAGCCGACATCAGCCGCAAGGCTTTATCAGTGGCGGCTCCTTTATCATGTCCATGCACCCACGAGTCTTGTTCGCGCAAACCAACGTGATGATACAAAAACGGGTTTAACCCTGCACGCGTCACTGCACCACGGAAAGTCTGTTCATGCAACATCGGGGCGCAAGCACCGATCACTACGCGGTTGATGCCCAGCTCCTTGATATCCTGCTCGATCATGGATTGCCCCGCGTCCGAGCACATCGACTCGTCCGTGCGTGCGATGGTCACGTTGGGCAATTGCTTCAAAGCCTTGGCAACCAGTTCGCACTGGATGGCGCCGCTGATGTTCCCGCCGCAATGACAGACGTAGACGCCGATGCGCGGTTCTTGATTTTCAGACATACGCCACCTCTTCGCTTCGTTGCTGGACATCGGGCCTGTTTCCGTTTTCTCGAATGTAAGCCGAAGCCTCAGCCGCCGCGGCACTGGCAGAGAGGATGCTGTCCACGATGTCCATCGGGCTGGCAGCAGTTCCAGTGACGAAAATACCTGGTCGCTCGGTAACGCATGGGGCGGAGTCAGGGGCTGGGACGGAGATAAAACCGTCAGAACCTAGAGGCAGGCTGACAGTCAGGTGTGAAGCGGGAACTATTCCCTGCGAGAGCACCACCAGGTCATGAGTCCGCTCGACGATTTGGCCCGTGTCCGTCATCTCCACTTTGATGATGGGGTTCTGGTTGACGTCCTCTTTGATCAACGCCACTTTGCCGCGCACAAATTCCACGCCCATTGCTTTGGCGTTTTGATAGAACTGTTCGTAGCCTTTGCCGAAGGTGCGGATGTCCATGTAATAAATGGTGATCTCAGCCATCGGCAGAGCGCCAGAGATCAGCATGGCTTGCTTGATGGCGTACATGCAGCAGACGCGCGAGCAGTAGGTGATGCCGAGGGTTTCGTCGCGCGAACCCGCGCATTGAACGTAGGCGATGGAGGTTGGTTCCTTGCCGTCGCCTGGTCGCAGGACGCGCCCATAAGGACCGGTGGGTGCGAGGAAACGTTCCATCATCAACGGGTCAATCACATTGCGGAGTTGACCCGCGCCATATTCTTTTTTGGATTCAATGGGAGTTAAGTCGAAGCCAGTTGCCATGACGATGGAGGCGGCTTCGATCGTGAATGATTCAGGTTGCTGGGTGAAATCAATCGCTTCCACTGGACATGCTTTTTCACATTTGCCACAGAACAAACAATTCTCGATATCCAGGACTGCTTTTTGCGGGACAGCTGTGGAGAACGGCACGCGAATGGCGCGATACGCGCCCAGGTTTTGATCGAAAGCGCTGGGGACTGTGATCGGACATTCGTACTCGCACTGACGACAGCCTGTGCATTTGGAAACGTCCACATAACGCGGCTTCTGCAAAACGGATACATCGAAGCCCGCGCCATGCTCCTGTACTGATTGGACTTCGCAATAAGTGAACAGGTGAATGTTGGGATGATGCGCCACCGCCGACATTTTCGGGGTGGTGATGCACGAACAGCAATCCAGCGTGGGGAAGACTTTGCTGAGCGTAATCATGCGCCCGCCGATGCTGGCTTCTCTCTCAACAAGTGCAACTTGAAAACCCTGGTCTGCCAAGTCCAGCGCGGACTGCATACCCGCGATCCCGCCGCCGATGACCAGCGCGTCCATACGCAGGTTATCCATGCACGGCCTCGTTTCGACTAGGCTCAACGCAAGCCTTCCCCGCTTGCGACGCATTGGCGCGCGCTGCAAGTTCATCTTTCACAAAACCGATACCTTTCAGCAGATCGTTCATCTGATTGACTTCTTTCAGGAAAGGCTTGACACAGACCGTGCAAATGGCTGCCAGGCGCAGGCGGCGGATATCCATGTCGCGTTCCTTCATCAATTGATAGGCGCGGTTGATGAGTTTAGCGGTTCCCTCCGCTTCGACTTTGTACGGGCTGTCTGTGCCGCTGTACATGACAATGATGCCGTCAATGCCGCGCTCGAACGCCCGCAGGTAAAACTCAGACGGAAACATGACAGGCGACAGCACAGGCAGGATGTACGTATTGGGCGGATAATCGAGGTGGCTCTGCCCAGTCGAATCCGCACCTGCGTAACCGCCTGAGAGAGTGCCAAGAATTAGAATCTTGGGCTGTTGAGATTGTGACATCGGAATCCTATGTCCTTCACTGTCCCGAAGGTTTGAATTGCTCAATAAGGTTTTTCAAGGAATCCTTCGGGACGTTATTTGCTCATTATTTCGCGCGGCGGATAAATAAACGCTCGTAACCGTCGCCTTGTAATACGCCCAAAAATGTGTGTCCGACTTTCTCGCACCAGCGCGGCATGTCATTTTTGGTGTTGACGTCGCCCGACCAGATTTCGAGCACTTCGCCAATTTTTACGGTGGCGATGCCCTTCTTGGCTTCCAGTAATGGGCCTGGACAGGACATGGCACGTGCGTCCACAACTTTCGCAGCTTGAATATTGGTGAGTTCAGGGGTGGTCATAAGATTCTCCTTTTGTGAATCGAATTGAACTAGGTGAGTACAACTTCCAGCAACATATCTTTTGGTCTGTGGGCTAAGACCCGGCATTTTTTTAGTAGTTCATTATCAACAATGTGATAATAGATATTGTGGTGCTCGCGTCGGGCCTCCACCAAATTGCGAAATCCCATAATATGCAGGTGTTGGGAGGTGCTTTGCAGGGAAGCACCAATGGCTAAAGCAATCTCGGTGACAGTCCGTTCCCTTTCTGCCAGAAGCCAAAGAATGAGTATCCTCTGAGGGTTTCCAAAAATCCTGCAAAGTTCCGCCTGCTGTTCGGCCAATTCTATTATTTCGGAAGGAAGGTCTGGTTTCATGGAATAAACTCAACGAATTGCTTAATTCATATACAGCTTAACTCTCCCCTTAAGACCAAGCAAGTGATAGTTATCACAAGCGGAGTTCAAATTCTTGATAGTGGGCTATAGAAAAAGTTGATAGCGGAAATCAGGCAACAATCAGCAATCCAGGAATTAGAAGAAATCAAGGACGTCCAATCAGTCATGCCTACGAATGTGAAGCTCCACCTATCTGCGCTGGTAGTTTCGGTCACCTGCCCGGATTTGTGAGGCAAACCAAGTGTGAGTGGAAATAAAGTGGGGGAGTATCAGCATTCCCCCACTTTGCCCAACTTTCAAAACGACCTTGGAAAAAGAAATTCGTCACCACACAATTGCCCAAAGGTGTTTCCTTACGAACAACAAAAATTATTCACACAAATGCTTATGCTGTTCGGCTTGATCGAAAACCAAAGGCAAAAGAATCGAAGAAATCCCATAACCCGGGCTGTAAAGGCAGTAGCTCATATTTTGGAGTTAAACAGGATATTTTAATATTTGGTCATTACGACGGTTGTACAAAAAGGTTATGAGTCAATCAACCGCATTTTGCTCAACGACCCGTTGATACCACTTTGCACTTGACTTGAAAATGCGTTGTTGCGTCTCATAATCCACATAGATCAAGCCAAATCTTTTGGAATATCCAAATCCCCATTCAAAATTATCCATAAGTGACCAGGCAAAATAGCCCTTTACCGGGACACCTGCTTCAATCGCCCTGTGAACCTGCTCCAAGTGGCGCTTGAGATAAGACAGGCGCGCCGGATCATGCACTTCACCGTCAGCGCTGACTTGATCATTGAAAGCCGCCCCATTTTCTGTGATGTGAATGGCAGGGAAGTCATAGTCAAAATGCAGGCGTCCCAGAATCTTGTAGAGTCCTGCGGGGTAAACTTCCCAACCCATTTCTGTGATCTCGCCGCCGCGGACCTTGGTGCGCGGAGCATTTTCCGCTTCGCTGATCTTTTCGGAACGGACGATATTCCGCGTGTAGTAATTAATACCCAAAAAATCGATGGGTACGGAAATCGCTTCCATATCCGCCGCCTGGACAAAAGCCATGTCATCGCCGTAATCGTTCACCATATCTTGCGGATAGCCACGGCCAACCAATGGGTCAAGGAAAAAACGATTGATGTATCCGTCCACCCAATTCGCGGCATTCCTATCTGCGACACTCGGAGATGCAGGAACCTGGGGAGTCAAATTCAGCGTAATCCCCACATTTGCATTGGGGCAATTGCGACGGATAACAGGAACGGCCAATCCATGCGAGAGAAGCAAATGATGGGAGGCCGCCAGCGCCTCGTGCATGTCCGTGTGGCTGGGAGCGTGACGGCCATCACGATAACCAACGAAAGCACTGACCCATGGCTCGTTGAGCGTAATCCAATTTTTAACTCTATCGCCCAATGAGCGGCTGACAATATCAGCATATTCGACAAAAGCATCCACAACCGGCCTTGAAACCCAACCGCCTGTATCCTGCAGTTTTTGCGGAAGATCCCAGTGATACAGCGTGACATAGGGTTCGATGTTTAACTTGAGCAATCTGTCCACCAGCTTGTTGTAAAAATCGAGACCAAATTGATTCGCCTCTCCGCGCCCATTCGGCAGCACGCGCGGCCAGGCCACGGAAAACCTGTATGCTTTAAGTCCCAGTTTTTTTAGCAGATCAAGATCTGCCTCCCAGCGATGATAATGGTCGCAAGCCACATCGCCCGTGTCCCCATCCTGAACTTTTCCGGGCGTGTGGCTGAATCGATCCCAAATACTTTCCCCTTTTCCATCTTCGTTCCACGCGCCTTCGATTTGATACGAGGCTGTTGCTGCGCCCCAAACAAAACCTTGTGGAAATTGAAATATTTTATTATCCATTGAGATTCTCCAAAACAAGACTGCTAATTTATCGTGACAAGCACGTGAACTTCCTTTTGATCAGATGCAGAAAAAGGAACGATATTTCCATCGATTAATTCACCGTTCACTTCAAGTTTGACCTCATCCCCCGCGCCCCGCCTCTCGACTCGAATCATGTACTGAATACCACGATAGTTACGCGTCGCTTCAAAATTCCTCCACGCTGACGGGAAGACCGGTGCGATTTGCAAGCCATTATAAGTTGGACGAATTCCAAGGATCCATTGCGTAATGGCAATATAATTCCACGCGGCAGTACCAGTAAGCCATGAATTCTTGGCCTCACCGTGCGTCGCCGCATCCCTGCCTGCAATCATCTGGGCATAGACATACGGTTCACAGCGATGTAGGTCCCCGATCTCTTCGCGTGCGGATGGATTAATGCGCAAATAATAGTCATGCGCCTTGTCGCCGTGTCCGAGCTTTGTCTCTGCGATCATGATCCATGGATTGGTGTGACAGAAAATCCCTGCATTCTCCTTATAGCCAGGCGGATAGGAGGAAATCTCACCCAAATGCAAATAATATTTACTGAATGCAGGCTGCTGCAAAACAATACCGTGCGGCGTAGCAAGATGTTCAGCGACAGAGTTGAGAGATTTTTCCGCGCGACCATCTGTAATTCCAAGATCAGCCATGATGCAAATCCCTTGAGGCTCGATGAATATTTTTCCTTCATCATTTTCTTGCGAGCCAAGCACATGACCAAAATCATCAAACGCACGGCGGAACCAATCACCGTCCCAGCCAGCAGACCAGATGGCGGCTTCCATTTCTTGGCGCGCAGATTGAATATCCGCTACAGAAATTGGGAAGCGGCGTTTCGATGGATAATTCCCGATTAATTCAATCATCTCATTTGCAGCAAGCACGAATAATCCTGCAATAAAGACGCTCTCAGCCACCTTGCCATCTTTATTGGTTGTGGTCTGAAATGATTGCCCAGGCGTATCTGAAAAGCAATTCAGGTTCAGGCAGTCATTCCAATCCGCCCGTCCGATCAAGGGCAGGTTGTGAGGTCCAAGCCGATCCAGCGTATATTGCAACGAACGCTGCAAATGACCCAATAATGGCTCTTCAGAGCCGGGTTGATTATCATAAGGAACTTGCTCATCGAGAATAGCCCAATCGCCGCTTTCTTTAATGTAGGCAGTCACCGCCAGGATCAACCACAGCGGGTCATCATTGAATCCCGAACCGACATCATTATTGCCGCGCTTGGTCAGCGGCTGGTATTGATGATAAGCGCCTCCCGTTTCGAGCTGCGTGGCAGCCAGATCCAAAATCCGTTCACGCGCCCGCACCGGAATCAGATGAACAAAACCGAGTAAATCCTGATTCGAATCGCGGAAGCCCATGCCGCGCCCAATTCCGCTTTCAAAATATGACGCGGAACGCGACAGGTTGAATGTAATCATGGTCTGATACGCGTTCCAAATATTGACCATGCGGTTTGTGTGTATATCAGGCGTGGAGACCTGGAATTTATTTAACAGTTCATGCCAATGAACACGCAATGCCTGAAAGGCATTTTCGACTTTGTCCGCATTCAAATAGCGCGAGATGATCGGTTCAACAGTTTGCTTGTTGACCGTTTGCGAGTTAGGTGGATCGAATTTCGCATCCTTTGGATTCTCATGATATCCAAGAATGAAAATAATTTTCTTCTGCCCGCCCGCTTCCAATTGGATTCTGAGATGGTGTGAACCGATCGGCTGCCAGCCATGCGCGATTGAATCGGCAGATTGACCCTTTTCAACCACCTCAGGGGAATCCCAGCCGCGATATGAGCCAAGAAAAGATTCGCGCTGTGTATCAAAACCAGTCAGCTTTTCAGAACAGGCGAAGTAAGTGAAATGATCGCGCCGCTCGCGATATTCGGTTTTATGATAAATGACCTGGGTTTCCCCCTCGCCTCCGGTTCCTCTTCCAGAAATGGCGAGGGGAGCAACTTCCACCTGTCCAATGGAATAATTGCGCTGAAAGTTTGTAGCATCATCCATCGCATCCCATAAATTGAATTCAATGGCGGAGAAAACGGAAATATCCGCAGGTGCGTTTCGATGATTTGTGAGGGTCACTTCCCATATTTCAAGATTTTCATCGAGCGGGACAAAATAACGGGTTTGCGATTCAATGTCCGCGAATTGTGAACGAATGAGGGTGTAGCCCATGCCATGCCGGCATTCGTAGGAATCCAACGGGCGGCGTGTCGGCATCCACGAAGGCGACCAAAACAAGGGGGTGGAAGGAGGCGCACCGTTATCGCGCAGGTAAATATATCGCCCGCCAGAATCCAAAGGGGCATTATTATAGCGATAGCGAGTCAAACGTCGCAAACGCGCATCTTTATAAAATGAATAGCCGCCCGCCGTGTTGGAGATCAACCCGAAATAGGATTCGCTGCCCAGATAGTTTATCCACGGCAGCGGCGTGTCGGGACGCTCGATCACATATTCCCGATTTGAATCATCAAAATGACCATATCGCATAACGCCTCGATGTGAATGAAATTTTAGAATACGCTTAATTTTGTAAAACAGGATTTTAGAGATGGATACAAATCTTGATACAGCGGGTACATCTTACGGTACATATTTATTTGATCTTTATCAGGCAGTGTTCGCCCGGTGACGCGGATCGTTGCCCTGCAAGCGGATGGAACATCCGGCCACACGCCCGATCCCACACCAGCAAGCAGCGCCGCGCCGAATGCCGCGCCTTCTGATGTGTTGACCGTCACCAATTCCGCCTCCAATACCGAGGCGAGAATTTGACGCCACAATTCGCTCTTCGTTCCGCCGCCTGATGCGCGCACTTGGGTGATCTTTCCAAGTCCCGCATTTTGAATTAATGTGAAACTGTCTTTCAAACCAAATGAAACACCTTCAAGCACAGCGCGCGTCATATGAGCGCGGCTGTGACGGAGGGTCAATCCCACAAACGCGCCTCGCGCAAGCGGATCAGGATAAGGCGTGCGCTCGCCGCTCAGATATGGAAGAAACAACAAACCTTCACCTCCCGGCGGAGTAGCTTCGGATTCCTTAACCAGATCCTCAAAACTCATGTCCGCCGCAAGCGAATCGCGATACCACTGCAAACTTCCGGCTGCAGAAAGCATGACGCCCATAAAATGCCACATGCCAGGCACCGCATGGCAGAAAGCGTGAAGCCTTCCATCAGGTTCGACCAACGCAGAGGGGGTTGTTGCAAAGATCACGCCGCTTGTGCCAACTGTTAATCCGACAATGCCCGCTTCCACTGCGCCCACACCAACCGCTTGCGCGGCTTGATCGCCTCCACCGGCCACAACGGGCGTTCCCGCTTTCAAACCGGTAATCGAAGCAGCCTTCGTATTTACACGTCCAGTGAATTCAGTTCCTTCAAATGTTTTCGGCATCCATGCGTGCGGAATATCCAACGAGTTCAACACCTCATCAGACCAATCGCGCGATTTCAAATCAAACAAAACCGTGCCCGCACCGTCAGCTTTATCCATCGCGTATTCACCCGTCAATTTAAAGCGGATGTAATCCTTCGGCAATAAGACATGTCTGGCTTTTGCAAACACCTGCGGCTCGTTTTCCTGCACCCATAAAATTTTTGGTGCGGTGAATCCTGGCAGCGCGACATTGCCTGTGATCTGAATGAATTTTTCCTTTCCAATTCGTCGATGAATTTCATCGCATTGACTTTGCGTGCGCTGATCGTTCCACAGGATGGCCGGACGAAGGATCCTGCCTGCCTCATCGAGTAGAACCAGCCCGTGCATTTGTCCCGTCAACCCGATAGCCGCGACTCTATCCCCGCCCACGTTTGCTTTCTCCAGGACCGATTTAATACTCGCTGCGACCGCATTCCACCATTCCAGCGGATCCTGTTCAGACCATAACGGCTTTGGTGTTTGCAGCGTATGCGGCGAAGATGCGACAGCAACCACTTCGCCGCGCGCATCCATTAACAATGCTTTGCTGGATGTCGTGGATGTATCGATGCCGAGAAAATATTCCATAGCGATTACTCCAACTTCAAGCTTGCCACGAGTGCCTGCACATCTTTTTCGTCACGCGGACGCTCCACGTTGCCGTACAACTCCCATGTCTCCAGATGCGCGACGGACTTACCGGGCATGATCGTCTTGATCGGTGAAAGTGTTTCCAACTCAAGGAATTGATCGTTGCAATAACATTCGCTTGAACTGCCAAAGTCATAATACGCAGACTGCGCCTCGTATTCTACGTGTTTCACAAACAATGTACTCTCCAGCCAATAAGCCAGCCAGCCGCGCGAATTGGGGAATCCGACTTTGAAGGGCGAGGTCAGATTCGCTTGAAGCATTATGTACTCCCGTCCCCAAATCACATGTGGGTCGGCTGGATTTGTGTATGACCAGAATGCAAGGGAACGATTTGGTAACACACCGGTTTCTTCGCTTGCCTGCGGCAGGATCGCAACTCCGCCAGTCTTGAACTGGGTGATTGCCCATGGCGCACAAGTCACAGGCCATAATCCATGATTGGTTAATCGATGGGTAATTACAACCCGCGGAGAATCGCCTTGCAGGCAAACCTCGATGGATTTTTGCAAACCTGACTGGACTTCATTATCCTGCGTAATCAAATATCCATTTTTTATAGGGGAAATCTCAACCGGCGAATCATCGGGCAGATAAGTACGGCGAAGATCTTCCGGCGCATGCCATAAACGGTGACCACCATAGAAATGAAACTCCCCAATACCGGGACAATCTGTTACAAAATTGGGCAACTCAGCGAGTAAATTTACGCCATCCACAAGACTCAGGGACAAAATGCGCGGACCCATTGAACGTGAAAGCAACAATTTTACTGTTTCATTTTTCAACGAGACGCACTCATGCCCCAGAAAATTCACAAATTCCATTGATTCACACTCCAGGCATGCTGTTTTTCAAGAGATATTATTCCTATCCAGTGCACTGCAAGACAAGCCGTTGAATATTTTCACAAGAACTGTCGAATAAATGAAAATGACAGGATGAAAAAATGACATGCACGAGCAGGTCAAGAATACTTGGAAAAATTGATTAGCTGCTATATCAATGTACTGTAACCGGACAAACAAATACGCGATCTTGGATTGTTGTTTTTGTGTCGCCCGTAATTTCAAATTCGCCGCGCAGCCGAATGTCGTCTGAAGAACCACCCACCATCACATGAATTTTGCCGGTCTCGATTGTTAATTTCAAATCCTCATCATAAAAAGCGAGTTGATCAACGGGCAGGTGAAACACGATCGTTTTTTCTTCATTTGGATTCACTGTCAGGCGTTGATATCCCTTTAATTCCTTGATGGGGCGTGGCAGGGAGGCAAACTCATCACAAATATATAATTGAACGACTTCGTCGCCTGCAACTTTTCCCGTATTACGCACTTTGAGTGACACATCAACACTTTCCCCTGCTCGAGCGTTTTTCTTGCTGATGTTCAATTCAGCATAGCTAAATGACGTGTAACTTAATCCATGCCCAAATGAATACAAGGGCGTTACTTTTTCAGCCACATAATCCAAGTGCCAGTGGGACTTCATGCCTGAAGGTTTGGCATTGTAAAAGATTGGAACCTGCCCCACTGAACGCGGGAATGAGATAGGCAGCTTGCCGCCGGGATTTCTATTGCCGAACAGAATATCAGCAACAGCAGAACCGCCTGCTTCACCGGGCAGCCAGGCTTCAAGGATCGCATTCGCATTTTCCG
The DNA here is from genome assembly GCA_964511765.1 of uncultured Anaerolinea sp. Lineage (GTDB taxonomy): Bacteria > Chloroflexota > Anaerolineae > Anaerolineales > Villigracilaceae > Villigracilis. Next base: position 53,012 of record CAZEGE010000003.1, on the reverse strand, counting down.
ACAGCCAGGGTATTGCAAAGGGACGTCCATTCACCAGCACAGCCACAACCGGTTTGCCGATAGCGATCACTGCTTTTGCAAGTTCCTCTTGAACTCCGGGGAGTTTCAAATCTGCACTATCACGGGTCTCACCGGTGGTACAAGAAGGTACCAGACCTGAGTGATCACCCAGCACAAGTACAACTACATCCGCCTGTTTTGCTGCATTAACGGCTTCTTCAAACCCGGATGTCTCGCTGCTCAGATTTTCGCAGCCCTTTGCATGAATAACACGTGTATCTACAGATACAGATTTCTTGATCCCTTTAAGCACTGTGATTACATTAACATCGTGCTGAGCGATTTTATCAAGGTCAACATCAACAAAATTCGAATCCGCCGGAGCCTGTAGTTGCATTAACTGAAGAGCGGCGGCATAGGAGTAATCTCCAAGTTGGTTTCTCCCATTGTCCGCATTTGGCCCAATAACAGCGAGAGTCTTGACCGTTTTATTCAAGGGAAGTAAACCGTCATTTTTCAGCAGGACCATACTTTGAGTTGCAATTTCACGGGCAAACCTGTGATTCTCAGCAGTATCAAAAACCTCCAGCACACGACTCTCATCCACATAAGGATTCTCAAACAGGCCGAGTTCGATTTTTGTGCGAAGATGACGGCTCACAGATAACTCTATCGTTTCAAGGTTTAAGTCACCAGCCTCAAGTGCGGATTTAAGGGCATCTCCATAACAAACCGTGGTGGGCAGTTCCACATCGATCCCTGCCATGAGTGCCAAACGACCTGCGGTCGATTTATCCGGTGCGACGTGATGGAAATTATGGATCATCAACACGGCCTCATAATCTGAGACGACAAGACCATCGAAGCCGAGTTCCCCGCGCAACAGGTCAGTCAGGATTTTTCGCGAAGCAGCAACCACTTCTCCATCCAGTTCAGGATACGCGTTCATCATGGAGGCGAGACCGGCATCGCGGATTGCAGCCTGAAACGGGGCGAGGTAAATATCGTAAACATCGTGCATCCCCAAATGGACGGGTCCGCAATTGAGCCCGCCCTGACTGAGGCTATGTCCAACAAAATGTTTGCCAGTCGCCACGATTCCATCCTTGAGATCGCTGCCCTGCAAACCCTTGATGTATGATACGCCAAAATGACTGACAAGCGTGGGATCTTCGCCAAACGTTTCTTCCACCCGGCCCCATCGAGAATCGCGCGAAATATCCAATACCGGTGCGAGTCCCTGATGCGCCCCAATGGCACGCAACTGTTTGCGGATTGCGATGGTCATGTGTTCAGCAAGTTCGGGCTGGAAGGTACCCGCAAGCCCGAGCATTTGAGGAAACATCGTGCCGCCCAAAATCATTGCGCCAGAACAGCATTCTTCATGCATGATAGCGGGGATACCCAAACGAGTATTCTCGACAAGGAATTTTTGTAACTGATTGGCGGTTTTTGCCGCATGGACAGGGTCCAATGTGGATGCCCCAGCGATCCGAGTGATCTGCCCGATGCCTTGCTTGAATTTATCATCCACTTTTTTCTGGTCAACCTCGCCCTGAGTCTGCAACTCATACATCCAAACAGAACCAATCTGGGCGAGTTTTTCATCCAGGGTCATTTCGTTGATTATTTTTTTTATGCGCTGTTCGTTGTTCACAAGGAGGCTCTCATTCGCTAAGACTTTGATTATCTGACGCCAAGAAGAATATCAACGGTCAACTGATCAAGGCGTTCGTACTTCAATCCACGTTTGCTAATCACTGTGCGGTCAAAAGATTGCGCTTTTAATGCAGAGGCTTTTTTAGGGTCATATTTTCCAAAATACTGGCTCATGGAACCATCATCTGAATTGATTTCAGCCAAAAGGCCCTGCACTTCTTTGTCCGCATTGAATTGTTCAGCCTTTTCCTTGAGGATCATATAGGTGCGCATACAGCCGCGCGCAAAATCCTTAACGCCTTCATAATCCTCGGTGCGATAGGAATGCGCGTCAAAGTGGCGCGAGCCGTTATATTTCACATCCTCAAGGAACTTGACGAGGTAGAAGGCAGCCTTGATATCGCGCGAACCAAAGCGCAGGTCCTGATCATAGCGGCCGGGATACTGATCGTTTAAATCGATATGGAAGAGCTTGCCTGCCTCCCATGCTTGAGCAACGCCGTGCATGAAATTAATTCCAGCCATGTGCTCATGCGCTACTTCGGGGTTGACTCCAACCATATCAGGATGGTCGAGTGTTTCGATGAAAGCAAGCATGTGGCCGGTGGTCGGGTTGTAGATGTCACTGCGCGGCTCATTGGGTTTGGCTTCCAGCGCGAATTTGAGGTCATATTTATTGTCGATTGCATATTCACACAGGAAGTTCATCGCTTCCCGCGAACGCTTGATGGATTCCACTGCACTTTTGCTTGAGTCGGTTTCGGTGCCTTCACGTCCACCCCAAAAAACATAAGTCTTTGCGCCAAATTCCACACCAAGGTCAATCGCATTCATTGTTTTCTGCAAGGCATATGCACGGACTTTCGGGTCGTTGGAAGTGAACGCGCCATCTTTGAAGACCGGGTCGCTGAACAGATTGGTGGTCGCCATGGGGACGACAAGGCCGGTATCGGTGAGCGCTTTGCGGAAATCCTTTTTAATCGCGTCGGCTTCAACGGCTGTCGCGTCAATCGGGATGAGATCATTATCGTGAAAGTTGACACCATACGCGCCGACTTCTCCGAGCAGGCGGACAAGTTCGGCAGGGGTTTTGTGTTCGCGGGTGGCAGAACCAAACGGATCAGCGCCACGATTGCCTACAGTCCATAATCCAAAGGTGAATTTATTTTCGGGTTTGGGGGTATAGTCGGACATGAATTGCTCCTTATTATTTGTGAGGTTGCATAACCAATGAGCCCATCTCTCTGCCAAACCTCCCAGAGAAAGGGAGGCAGGCAGAAGAGGAGAGAAAGACTATGTTGGAAAAAGTGGGTGTACGAATAAAAATGCAGAGCGCAATCTGCTGGTGTTATTCCTTTACTGCGCCCAGGGCAATGCCGCTGATAATGTAACGGGAGAAAATCGCATAAATGATGATGATTGGCACAATGGTCAGTGCAAGACCCAAATAAATTGCGCCATATTCGGTTCGATATACATCTCCGCGCAGCGTTTGCACCAACATCGGCAAGGTGTATTTTTCAATGGATGAAATCAATATGAATGCGTTAAAAAAATTATTCCAGGATGCAACAAACGCAAAAATACCCATGGTGGCAGCCCCCGGTATGGCCAGGGGCATTATGACCTTGTGAAAGATGCCTATTTCACTGGCGCCATCGATCCTGGCAGCATCTATCAAATCCTGGATCACCATCGATTCAAGGTATTGCTTGCCGAAGAAAACCGCGCCGGCGTTTGCGATAAGCGGAAGGATTAACGCGGCATAATTGTCTGTAAGCCCCAGTTTGGACATGAACCGATAGAATCCGATAATGGAAAGTTGCATGGGGATCATGACCAATACGATGATAAAGTTTGAAAATAGTTTTCGCCCGGGGAAGTTGTAGACTACCAGTCCGTATGCCGTTAATAACGAGAAGTAGACCGTGATAATGGTCGAAGCGATTGCGAGGAACAGGCTGTTCGCAAAACCTCTCGGCAGGTTTAACCCCTTGCTGAGCAGCAGCTGGTAGTTTTCGATCAGGTGCGTGCTCGGCAAAAAACTGATACCCTGTTGGATCTCGGTTGTTGAGCGGGTCGCGTTCACGACCAGCAGCCAGATTGGAATAATGGTGATGATCAATAAGAAAAACAACAAGATGTAGACCAAAAATCGCATCACAAATGTACCCAATTTATAATTGTTGATCATGATTGCGACCTCTCTGTGTTCTTTTTGAAAATTGATATTCTTTTTGGTTTTGCATTCCCTGTATCTCTATCGCGTAGAAAATAGAAAATACCGAGGGCGCATATGCTTGTCATGATGAATATCAATACGCCAACTGAAGAGGCAGCCCCAATATGTCCTTTGCTGCTGGCGAATTTCATGTACATAAGGATATTGTTCGTTTGAATTGAACTTAATGGCGATCCTCTGCCATCCGTCAACAGGAAGGGAATGTCAAACATCTGCATGCCTCCCACCAGTGATGTCACGAAAATAAAGATCAAAATGGGTCTCAATAATGGCAAGGTGATCTTCCTGAACATTTGCCAGACGCTTGCGCCATCGACCATCGCGGCTTCATACAAGGAAATAGGAATGGACGTCATGCCTGCCATAACGATGATTATGGTTTGTCCAAACCAGGTCCACCACTGGATGAAAATTACCAGGCCGCGCGTCACCCCAATCGACTCCAGAAATCGCATGGCTTCAGTCAGGAATCCGGCTCTCACCATGAATTGGTTCACGGGTCCGTAGTAGGCAAACAGTGCATTAAATAAAGCCGCCACCGCAGCCGGCATCAGCAGGTTCGGCAAAAAGAATATCGCCCGCCAAATCCCGATTGCCCTGATCTTGAGCCGGGCGCTGGTGAAAAGAACCGATAATAATAATGCGATACCGATCTGTGGAATAAAATTTAAGATCCAGATCAACCAGGTATTCCCCACAGCCCTCAAAAAAACATCATCGGCAAACAGGCGCTTGAAGTTATCGATTCCAATAAAATGACTGCTTCTTGACATCAAGGTGGTATCAGTGAAACTAAGCGTTAATGTATTAATCACCGGATATAAACCAAAGATGAGAAAGCCAATAATGAACGGTGCAAGAAAAAGATAACCTGTGGAATTCTTCTTGAACTTGGCAAGATTCATACTGCCTCCGCTTGATAATAAAATTGGATTCTACTAATATATAGAAAAATACATTAGGAAGGTGTGGGCCAGTGTATACAGTGAGATACACTGGCCCACACAGCTTTCTAGAACAGGATTATTTTACCGGGGGCTCGGGAATCGTCAGATCGGGGAATTCATTCCGAACTGCATCCAGCCAAGCAGCCCACATTTCAGCTTCGGTCTCGGTTCCGCTGAGATAAGCGGCCAGCGGATCATTGAGGGCGCGCTGAATGGCGTCATCAGAACCAGTAAGCAGGGCACCATTGACGCTCGGGGCAGCTTTTGCAAAGGCTCCGTAGGAGTTTTCTCCACCCAGGAAGGTAGCCAGTGTCGATTTGTCAAAGCTGCTTGTAATTTTTTCAACCACGAGCTGGCTGGAGACGAAGTCACCGGCGTCTTGTTTCTGGTCGTCGGGTGTTGTCGGATCAATGGTTTTCAGGTATTCATTGGTGTAGACACCCGTGGCCCAGTTGGTCAGGTTCTCCTCATCGAGGGCGACGAACTTGACGAATTCTTTAGCTAAATCGAAGTTCGGGCTGCCATCCAGGACGCCAACCCAAGTGCCGCCCCATTGATAGGATAATGGTCCGTTGATCATGGCCCAGTCACCACCGGTGCCGGCGCCACCATCTTTGGGTGTGGAATTGGGGCTCAAAACGTAGGGCAGACCCCAGGTGGGCAGGAAGTAGCTGAAGACCTTCTTGGGAGTGCCGCTGGCATCCGTCAAAGTGTCGTTCATGCCAGCAAACCAACCCTCAGTCCACTGGGTGGCGCCTGATTCATAGCCGTTATCGCGCATCAATTTTGCGAAATGAACATATTCTACGATCTTGGGGTCGATGACCAATTTGCCATCCACAACCCAGGGCTGCGCTCGATTGGCCAGGAAGGGGGTGAACAATTCAGCGCCGGATCCGACCGTATAGTAGTCGCCTGTGCCGCATGCCTTGATCTTGGCAGCGGATTCAAGGAATTTGTCCATATCGGCAACCATGGCCTGTACTGCAGCTGGATCATCGGTGCCCAGGCATTCCTTGGCGATGCTGCGGCGGTAGAAGAAGGCGCCCGGGGTAGCCTGATAGGAAAAGCCTTTTGTAACCCCTTCGTATGTGCCGACTTGAACCACAGCAGGATAGGTCTTGAGGTCTTTGGTCAAGGGGACTAAATCATTCAAATTGGCCAGGAGGTCCGACTCAACCCATTCTTTCACAAAAGCGGCTTCCAGGGCGACGACATCGGGCGAATCTGAGGTTCCGGCGGCGGCTTTCACCTTGGTTTGGTATTCACCGTTTGTCATCGGGATCATGGTGTAAACAACTTTTACCTTGGGGTGTTTGCCCTGAAAGGCAATTGCCATGGTCTTAATTTCATTGGTGAATGACCAAACATTAAGAGTGCCTTCCAACTCAGCAGCGGGGGCTTCGGTAGCGGCAACGGGGGCTTCGGTAGCAATAGACGGAGCTTCGGTGGCAGCTGGGGCGCACGCCGCGATCAGCATGCTCAATGCCACTAAAACTGATAGAACAAAAGATACACGTTTCATTTTCTTCTTACTCCTTTTTGTTATGGTATATTTCGGAGTTGGAAGTCCGCTTGACATTGACATTAGAGCGGACTTCTTCTCGATGGCGTCCGGTACCTTCGTAAGGTATCGGACGCTTACGTTTCGAACACCGGTCGTAATTTATAAATATCGGGTGCGATTACCTCCTTAATTAGAAGGGACATCCTTCTATGTTTAATAATGGCTACTTTCGCTTCTCTCGTGGTTTGTTGAAATGTAACCGATCACGAGGTAAGTACAAATGGGTTGCTGGTTAAGATTATCTCTAAATCCTGGCAGTCAAGTTTTAGCTTTTGCCCGGTATCGTTACCGGTAAAGGTGAAAAAAAAGATCCACTTAGCCAGTCATGCAGACTAGAAAGTTTGGATCAATTTACGACAGGAAGATCTTTCAACCAATTTGGTCTGCATCTTGTGAATTTCCGATTCAAGAGGCTCCTTGGCAATCAACTTAATAAGCATTTGTACGGCAACATAACCCATATCTGCAAGAAATTGATCAACTGTTGTAAGACCCAGGTATTTAGCTTCGGAAATATTATCGAACCCTACAACCGACAGATCATTTGGGATGCGTTTTCCCAGTTCTTCAGCGGCTTCGAACACACCTATCGCTGATTGATCATTGCCGGCAAAGATCGCTGTTGGAGGATTGTTCAAAGCAAGCAATTGGCGGGTACATTTGCGAGCGGTTTTTTGTGTAAAATCACCTGGCGTAATCAATTCTTCATCCAACTCAATACCGGCGTTTTTCAATGCATCCTGATATCCCATTAAGCGGCGATTTGCACTTCCAATTTCCCGACGCCCGCTGATAAAACCAATGCGGCGATGTCCCAGCTTGATAAGATATTCCATCGCATTCAATGTGCCCCGATAATTCATGCCCTGAACAGATGGATAGTGTGGGTTAACTACATGGGGATCCACCGCAACAATGGGGGCATCCGTTATGAATTCTGCTGCGGCAGAGGCTGCAATGATCACACCATCGGTAAGGGAATTATTTAAGAGTGAAACGTAATGCTGTTCGTGTAGAGCTGTACCATTTTTCTGAACATCCCCCGTTGTGTATACCAATAGATCAAAATTCGATTCTGCAATTGCCCGATTAACACCCTTCATAATCTCAATGGAATAGGGGAATCCGATGTCTGGAACAACCAGTCCGATCAGGTTCTTTTTATGGCTGCGCATGCTTCGGGCTGCCAGATTCGATGTGTAACCTAGTTTACCGATAATTTCAACAATGCGATTTTGGGTCTCGTTTGCAACATCAACTTTCCCATTGAGGACGCGTGAGACCGTGGAAACCGACACCCCAGCGGTTTTGGCTACATCCTGAATTGTTACTGCGCGTCTTTTATGCTGCATATCAAGCCTAATTCAATGAACGTAAATTTCCGTTATTAATTACCGGTATCGATACCGGTATTATTGCACAAATTTATTGAACTGTCAACAAATTTTAAGATTGTTAGATTTGATCTCGTTACCCATCATGATCTTTGGCCTGTATTGCAGCGCTTCCGCCAAATGCGCGGATTGGATCTCTTCGCTCCCCGCCAAATCTGCGATGGTGCGCGATAATTTCAAAATGCGATGATAGGCGCGTGCCGACAAATTGAGTTGACTCATGCACAGCACGATGTCGCCGCCCGCATCAAACTCTGACCTTCAGCCCTTCGACGGTGCTCAGGACAAGCCTGCAAGCCGCAAAATTGCCTGACCTGAGCGACGCGCATGTCCGCGTTGTAGATGATGTCTTTTGCCTCCCCATTTTCAAAGCGTTTATTTTGTATATCTCGCGCGGTTTGCACCCGTGCGCGAATCATTTCGCTTGATTCACCACTTTATCCCCGCTTGGTTTTTCGAAATCCACACGCACAACCGGAGAAGTGTTCTCATGCGGCATTGGTCATTTGTTTTATGACTATACTCTGCTCTATCGCAAAGTACAATTAGGGTGATACTCCAGATTTGGATAAAGCACCCAGCGAGTCAGGGCTTCGATTTCAGCCTGGTTGAGATAGTGAACTTGCAGGTCAAAGCCTGTGCACATCCAGTAAATCCCTCCCACTAGGCTAATCCTTCATCCCCGGGCAAAACAAACTCCAACACAGTGCGACGAACAATAGGCAAAGGATATTCCTGTATGGCAAGAGCCAGCCCTTGATGTAGAATATCCGAACCTTCAGTCTCAGATGCTTTCCAACTTTGTATTTGCTTTTGAAATTTCAGTCTTGGTTCAGGGTCCGGCCAGAACAATTGCAGCAGTCTCAGATCCCAACCAGGCTGAATGGAAGATAGAACAGCCTGATACGCCTCCTGTGGTCGTACTTCAGGACGATTAGGATCAGCATATAATTCCGCAAACAAACGGTGCGTATCATCCTCGCGGATCAACACCGAATGCCAGCCGGCATGGTCAAATCCCTTCGCCAATACAAATGTGCGCGTGGAACCGATGGTTTGTTCTGCCGTTACAGCGCCCACTTGAAAATATATTCAGGAATATTCAGGTCCGTTGCACGAAAGCCCGGACGCATGGGGCGATTGCCCGTTAGTGACAATCCTTTGCCTTGTTCAAATCGAAACAATGGAGAAAATGAAGGACGCGCTGCCGTGCGCTCCACGATGGGCGAGACTTCCACGATCTCACGCACGATCTGTCCATGTCCAGGATTACGTTCGATATAGACTGCGGCTGTCACTGCTTCCGCAAAAGATTGCGCGATTTGTATTTCGGACATGCGGGCCGCATCGGGATGAGCCTGTACCACTTGTAGAAAGCGCAGCCAGACATGCTCGGCGCTGGTGGCATGGATCGTGAAAGCCGAGTGTCCATGTCCGGTCGCGGCGGCGCGAATGAGTTCCCAGGCACACCGCTGCCATACGCGGAAAGAGGCAATAGATAATCACCTGGAAAGAGCAGGTTGTCTTCCAAGACTTCCACGGCTTCAGAGGCAATGGATGCGGCAAATTGAGCTTGTGGTTCAGGCATGGGTCGGATGATATAAAAAAACACGGACGGGTGATCCGTCCGTGTCGGTAATAAGTAATAAGAAGCAAAGTGAAAGTTGTCAGCCAGTCTGAATTTTGCCGCCCCACTGTTCAGCCACCGATCCGACCCTGGCGGCAATGGTATCGGCATGCTTCTCCTGCACACTCAGGAAGTAAACGACCTGTGAAGTGCGGAACCAGTAAATCTTGTGCGGGTTCAAACGCGCTTGGAACTCCATGATGATGCGCTCGATAAACGATGTCCGTTCTTCCCGGCGAAAATGTTGATAGAGTAATATCGAGTGGCCGGCCTGGTAGGTCTCGCCTAGCTCGTCCCAATAGACATATTTTGCCGAGTTCCACCGACCTTTGGCGGTCGACTTGATTTCGATGCCGTTGTCGGGATCAAAAAAGATCAACTCACAGGCCGAAAGTTTTTCTCTCATTTCCTTGAAATACTTTGCTCTATGGTCACGGGAGTCTGTATGAAACTCACTATAGAATTCGGCCTCAGGCAGCAAGTTTGCATTTTGTGCCAAAGCCACGCCTCGACTGCGATCAGATACCACTTACTTGTGAAGCAGGTCAAAGAGTGGTGCATCATACTTACGCCAGACGTCTGGCTTATTGAGAAAATCCGTGAATTTCCCATCGGTTTGGCCATCGTCAGCTGTCAGCATCCAGCGCACACCAATTTTATATTGGCCGTTATTTGCCAGAGTACGCAACAGTTCGTACTTTTGATAATCATTTACGTCGCCAAAATACTGATTTTTCATAAGGCTATCACAGGTAGCTTGTTTGAGGCCTTCCAGCGTGAAATAGGGGATGTTTTCAAAAGGGTGTAGTAAATCAGTTTTCATTTTTATATCGGATAATACACATAAACTATATATTATCCGATATAAAAGATATTTCGTCAAGCGGGATGACTAATTCAACCCGGCTTCCACAATGATCGCCAGCGCCAATCCAAGGACTGCCATCCCGCCGAACAAGCCAGCCCGCTGGCGCGCCAGTGCAGCGCGGGCTTCCGTTGTTTCCACCACAGAACGAACCACGGATTCATATAACCCCATATGTATGAGAAATATTCTATCAGATTTCCGGATCGCTCAAGCTGAGGCAGGGAAAAAGATATCGATAGTCTAGTGTTAGCACTAATACCCGGCGAATTGGTTACTGATCTAATTCCTCCCCGACTCAGATCTCAATCTCGACTGTCGCAGCCATGTCGGGCATAATGACAATTTGATTACTGCCCTTGATCACAAATGTATCGGCCAAATACCGTAAAGAAAATAACTTTGGAGAATACACGATCAGCAAAGTCTAATCTTATACGCCGGAGGGTATGTCGCGTTCCATCACCTGCATTCCCTAGCCATGAGAATGTTTTCGGCATGTCCATCCAATTCCGCCGTGTTATGGCCATAAAATGGTAGAGGGAACTTTTTGGTGCATTTTTGTCCAGTATCTGTCGGAACCAGCAATGGAACCTAGGCCTCCATTGTTACAGAACCATAAGTGCGCACCTGATCAGACTCAAATGATTATGATTAGAATAAGGGAGTTGAGCAGTTTCCAGCCAAAAATGAAGCCTATTTCAGGATTCGTAGTTGTCTCTAATGAAAAAAAGTTGGTTATTTGAAATCTTGTTCGATCCTTGGATGGCATAGAATATGCATACCCAAGCTCGCTTGTTATTTTCGGCTTTGTGGATTAATACATTCACTCATCGAACATGCCCATCATCCCGGCCTCAGCGTTGAGCTTCTGCCACATGGTTCGGTAGGCATGATCTTTGAAATTCAGATCTGTTCTGGTGCGCAGACGGGCTATCCAGGCCTCAGTGGCATTAAGAGCCCTTCGGAAGCAGTATTCCATAAAATCGCTTTTTTCAGCAAGCGTACTTTTCTTAACCGACTCGCTCTCAGCTAGGAATTCTTTCTCCAAGGCATCAAAGTCTTGACGTATTTCTGGTACAAGATGATCGAAATCTGTCATAGCCCGGCGGTGTAATAGTTCATGTTTCCACCACAGAGAACGCGGATCAAAGTGTTCCGTAGGGATGGAACCAATATCGGGCAAGTCAACTCCCAAGAAAACTGGCTTGAAGATAGAAATGCAATTTCCAGAGGTACCAGTAACCCATACCAGCACATCATCTAAACCTATATCAGCAACCATAACGCCATCAGCTTGCCACCAGCGATTTTCCTGAGGTCCTGCATGAATACAGATATTACGATGGGCATCTGCTGTGGCAGGATGGTAACCCTTGCCATGATGGCGCATAATCTCGAACATGGTTTTAGGGGTGATTTGCCCTTTGGCTTCCCTTAAGCCGTTATAGGTTATGGCCTGGCGGTTTGGGGAACCCAGAGTAGGCGGAACTTCAGGGAGAGCAAAAGTTCCGGCCCAGTCCAACTTCTCACTTGACGTCACTGAACAGCGTGTCCAGTTGGTCGATATTCCAAGCATATTGGAGATTGAGTCAAACGCTTCAATTTTCTTCACTGCCCATTTACGACCAGCGGTTTCCAGGATATAGGCCTCATTGGGATCGGCCATAAGAAAACTGCTATCGAAATGCGAATTTCCTTTGAGTTCGGCACTGCCACCCTGACCATACTTCTCCAGGAGCGCAGTCATCACATCGATAGCTTCTTGGCAGTTTTTTGCTCGTTCCAAGCCAAGGCGCATCAGGTCGGGGCCAATGATGCCATCTTTCTCCTCAACCATCTCAGTAGTAAAGACGGCTTCCTCACCCATGGCGAGGCCGTACTCATTGATGCCGATCTCACAGCCATATGTCCAGAAGGCCTTGGTCAGGAAGAGCTCATAAGTTACTTCAACCTGAGGGATAACAAGATGTGTGATACGGACAGCCTCCCCTCGGATATGTTTTTTTCGGGGGATGCGTACGATTGCATTCGCCTCGTTGACCTCACAGTCCGCGCTCTTGGCAAACAGGACGTTCTTATCGTGAGTCGCAGATGGCAAAGCCACGAAAGTGTCACACATATTTGACTCCTTTCACTTCATGAAATGGTTGTGCTCGCGCTGTCTTCATTTTTCTTTGATAGGGGGTTTTTCTTGGGCCAGCGTATCTCTCTTCCGCCCATGATCCCTCCTGGGCGGAAGATCAGGATGACAATTAAGGCAATAGAAAGGAATACTTCCGCGAATCCAATCAACGTGCTAGACAATAATTGCCCAATATTAATCGCGCTTTCAATCGTACGGAGGCCTTCCCGGACAATCGAAACGATCAATGTTCCCACTACAGCTCCAGATACACTCCCTGGACCGCCTACAACCAGCATGGCCAGGATGACGAATGTTTCTGTAAGGTAAAAAGCTTTAGGCGAGAATGATGTGATGAAGTGGGCCCATAATCCGCCGGCGATCCCTGCCATGAATGCGCTCAATGTAAAAGCGATCCATCGTATTATCACCATATTGACACCAATGGTTGCAGCCGCATAGCGGTCATCACGGGAGGCGCGTAACTTTAGGCCAAGTGATGATTCCTTGAACCAGTATGCCAGGATAATAAATCCAATACCCCAAATCACACTCATCCAGAGATCTGTATATCGATCCACCCCGAATAGAGTTTGAGGTCCAGCTGTAATATTATCCCAGTGCACCAGCACAACATGGATGATAACAAGCAAGGCAAAGCTCGTGATCACCGCGGCAGCATCAGATAGGCGCATCAAGGGGAAGCTGATAATGGCTGCACAAAAAGCTGCAATGAGTCCTCCCAACAGCAGTGCCGTTAAGAAGGGAATCTGGATTGGATTAAGGATAGGATAAAGATCGGGAAGTCCGATCGATTTGGCCTGTGGTGTCATAGAGAAAATGACCGAAGCGTAGGCTCCAATCCCCATAAAGCCAATATGTGCAAAATTGAGAATGCCACCATTGCCCATGAATAACTGCAGACCTAGCACGAGTATCAGGTTGATAAACATGGTTATGACTATCCGCTCAGTCAACGTGTCATCCAGCAGATCCGTTACCAAGGCAATGATGATCAAAGGTGTTATCAAGATAAATAATGTACTGTGCTCGGTAATAATGCTCTTTAACCGTGTGGTTGTCTTCATCCGACCCTCTCTCCTGAATAGGTACCGCGTATTAGGCCTTCTGGCTTGAATAATAGGATCAAGATCACAATACTGAACATGAAGGCTTCGCGGTAATCCAACAGGTTTTGTGGCAAGATGAGACTGATTATGCTGAAGAGGATGCCATATAGATAACCTCCCACTACTGCTCCCTCTAGGCTGTTCATACCACCGATGACAGTTGCCACAAAAGCGATCAGCAGGGGAGAGAGGCCGATGGTAGGTGTTACCGAACCTACACGCCCAATCCAGAACAGGGATACAACTCCAGCCAGTAACCCGCTGATCACAAAAGCCACGGATATGATCAGGTTGGCGGGTACGCCTAGCATGCGGGTCATCTGGAATTTGTCTGCTGCAGCCCGCAGTGCAATCCCAAGAATGGTGCGCTTCAGTAATAAGGTCAGCGCGAACAGGAGTAAGGAGCTGGTCACAATCACAAGAATATTCCTGTTGGCAATGTCAACATTCCCTAACCGAACACTCCCCGAAAAAATTGCCGGGAACTGGACCGCCCGCGAACGCGAAGAGACGATTAACAGAGCAGCATTTTGAAGGAGTGTGCTGACCGCGAAGGAAGTGATCAACATCGCAGTGAGTGGTTTCTCGCGCACGGGACGGAAAGCGACGCGTTCAGTAAGATAACTGGTAAGCATTGCAATGGTGACTGCAATTAATGCCATCACCAACCAGGGTAGCGCCGGCAGGTTTGCCAGCATGAATAGAGCATAACCACCTACCATGATCAACTCACCATACGCAAAATTGACGAGTTTGAGTATGCCGTATACGATCACCAAACCAAGGGCGATCAATGCGTAAAGACTGCCCAGACTCAAAGCATTAATTAAGAAGTCTATTGAAAACAAATTATGGTCTCCTTTCAATTGATTACTTCTTCAATTGACCTTACTGCCCAGATACACACTTTCGATATCTACATGCTTTCGTATCACTTCAGGAGCGCCTTCCGCTTCGACCCTTCCATTCTTAAGCAGATATGCGCGCTTAACGATGTTTAAAGTACGTTCCACATTCTGTTCAACCAAAAGGATGGTCATGCCGCTGTCATGCAATTTGACGATCAGTTCAAAAATCTGGTCGACCAATGCAGGCGCCAGACCCAGGGAGGGCTCATCCATCATGAGTAGTTTTGGGTGCGACATTAAGGCGCGGGCGACCGCCAATTGCTGCTGCTCGCCACCAGACAACGTTCCACCTTGCTGGTGAATACGTTCACCCAGTATTGGGAACATCGTCACCGTTTCGTCCAAATCGCGCTTGAACTCGGAACGATCTCGCCGAATATAGGCGCCCAGTTTTAAATTTTCTTCAACGGTTAAACTTGCAAAGATCTCACGTCCTTCAGGAACTATTGCAATACCTTTGCGGATGATCTGTTCAGGTGATAGGCCTGCTATGGAAGTATTTTCAAATTGAATAGCACCTGTGACGGGTTTTAGGTTTCCCGCGACGGTCATAAGAGTTGTTGTCTTTCCTGCCCCATTTGCCCCGATCAAAGCCACCAGCTCACCTGTCTGCACCTTAATTGAAATATCATGTAATGCCGTAATCGATCCATACCGGACAAGAATGTTTTCGATAGCAAGCATGTTTAATCTCCTCCGGCAGTTGAACCCAGATAAGCCTCGATAACAGCTGGTATTCGGCGTACTACTTCAGGTGTGCCCTCCCCAATCGTCTTGCCATAATTTAGCACATGCAACCGATCACACAGGCGCATAATAAGGTGCATATCATGTTCAACAATCAACATTCCCAGCTTTTTGTTTTCGGGGATGAGTTCAAGTATATGGAGTAGTTCCTCGGCTTCTTCTTCGTTCAGACCGGCGGCGGGCTCGTCAAGTAATAAAAACATTGGTTTCATTGCCAGTGCGCGGGCAATTTCAACGCGGCGCTCAAGGCCATACGGAAGCGCTGATGCCAGGTAATGAACCCAGGTTTCAAGGCCAAATTCTTGGATCAATATATCGGCTTGATGTCTGGCTTCTTTCCGCGACAACCCAATGCTGACGGCAGCAACTTCTAAATTTTCTTTTACGGTGAGTTCTTTGAAAAGGCGGATTGTTTGGTAAGTTCTGGCGATACCAGCTCGGGCAATCTGATAAGGTTTGGCATCACTGAGATTAATGTCATTGATATAAATCTTGCCTGATGTTAACGGCAATAAACCGGTAATCACATTGATGAGAGTCGTTTTCCCTGAACCGTTCGGACCGATGAGGCCAAGGATCTCCCCCTTCTGTAACCTGAGGCTGACATTTTCAAGAGCCCTCAACCCGAAAAACACTTTGTTAATATCCTGTACGGTCAGGGTTGCTGTGTTTGAAGTTTGTATGGAATGTGGCATGTTCTTATTATCTCCACCGTACAGTACACTGGGTGAAAATTCAGAGTGAATAATAGAAACGTAATCTTGAATATCCGGCAGATAATTCTGGTTTTCTTATAAACCGGGGGTATTCTACAACCTAGGGAGGAGTAGTAAAGTAGAGACATACTCCTCCCCAAAGTCATATAAACACGTTATTGCATTTAGGGTGATGGAATTTTCTCAGGCAGCACTCTGCCGACAAAATGAGGAACGGCCTTGATCAATTCAACGAGGAAGGCTTCCTTGTTTGGCTCATGACCTGACGCGGCATCTGACCAGGTAAGCTTGCCTGTCAGCAGATCGAAGGTGGTGCCTTCCATTGCCTTGGCCATCGCAGCGCCATCGGTTGACCCTGCTTTTTCCATGGCTTGTGCCATAACCATAATGGTATCCCAGCCGGTCACAACAAATGCAGTATCTGGCGGACCGTTGAATTTTGCATTATAGAGATCTAGGAAATGTTTGGCATCAGGGCTGGCGCCTTCGCCGAGCCAGCTATGGGTTACAAAGATGATGTCGTTTCCATAATCAGGTCCAACTGCCTGGAACATCCCGGGGTCATCGTACGAGTCCCCTCCCATGATGGGGAGATCGATTCCTGCTTCGCGGATGGTCCGAATAATCAGACCCAAGTCAGGCATATATGAAGAGATATACAGGAAATCAGGCATCTTTTCCAGAGCTTGAATACGGGCGAGTTGGGCTGAAAAATCCTGATCGCCCTGTGTATAGGTATCCTCAAAGATGACCTCGCCTCCTAAATCCTTAAAGGCTACAATAAAATACTCACTGAGCGATGTTGTATAATCGATAAAGCTGTCTGTCACCACATATACGCTGCGCCACCCCTTTTCTTTATAGGCGTATTCTGCTGCGGCTGCGCCCATGGTGGTGTTCCACATGGACAAGGTGAACTGCTTGTCACCAAGCGCTTCAGAACCATAAAGTGGGGAGGAAGCACATGTTGAAATGCCAACCAGCCCTTTTGCCTGAGCTTCACGGCTTGCCGGACCGCCAAAGTCAAAATCACAAGGTGCAACAATTGCCACAGCACCCTGTTCAATTAGTTGAACAGCAACATTTCCAACGGTGACAGGATCACTCTTTCCGTCCAGGTTGATGAATTTTACCGGACGTCCAAGAATCCCCCCGGTATTGTTGAGTTCCTCTATTGCCAATTCAGCGCCTCTGAGTCCAGGTTCATCCAAGGGTGCCTGGATTCCTGTAAGACTTAAAGCGCCGCCGATCAAGATCGCATCGTCAGTCGCCGGCTTGCCTGTGCCACATGCTGTCATTAGCATGCTCAATATAACCAGCACCGATAGTATTATTGCGTTTTTTCGCATATCTCATCTCCTTTTGGCATGAACGGATTAAAACTTATTTTGTCAGATATAGAAACGATCAAAGAGTTTATACCGGCAGGTGGTCCTCCTTCCAACCTGGACTAGACTGCTAGCAGCCATTTTCTGGAGCTGGCTGAACACGGTCCCTACACCAATTCCAAGTTACTATCAGTATATCTATTCGATACATCTTTTTATACTGAGGAATACTACTGGTTTAACCTGGGGGAAATACTGGCTATCCTGGCAAAAATTCGGGAAAAGTATGCCACTCCGTACCGTGAATCACGAATGATCGCACTTCATTTGGTCAGACCTTGCTCAATCGCGTAGCGAACCAACTCTGCGACCGACCGCACATCCAGTTTACTCATCAGATTGCTGCGGTGCCACTCAACGGTCTTTACACTGATGTTCAAGGCAAGCGCGATCTGTCGGCTGGTCTCACCAGAGGCCACCCGGTGCATGATTTCCTGCTCGCGCGATGTGAGTGTCTTAACATCCTGTATGGCACCCATATCGGATTGGCGAAGCTGTTCCAGGACAGTCGTCGCCACAGGGGGGTATAGGAAACTCTCGCCCCGGGCAACGGCTCGCAGGGCATTGATCAGATCGACGCCTAGGGCGCGCTTGAGCACATAACCCGAGACTCCTGCCCGCAGCAAATTAAGCACATACGGCTGGTCTTCGTATTGTGTCAGGATCAGGACGTGTACATTTGGGTGTTTCTGGCGAATGCGGCGTGTGGCTTCCAACCCGTTCATGCCGGGCATGGCGATGTCCATCAGAACGATATCGGGGACAAGCTCTCCACATATTCAATCGCCTGGAGGCCGTCCTCGGCTTCCCCCACCACCTCAACGTCCGGGTAATAGCTGAGCAATGCCCGCAGCCCTTCGCGTAGGATGGCGTGGTCGTCAACTAACAGGATACGGATCACGGGTGACTGTCTCCTCGTCGCGATATGTGTGGAAGTGGATCCGCACGGTTGTCCCTTCCCCAATGGCTGATTCCAACTCAAGCGAACCCCCCAATATTTCTGCTCTCTCGCGCATCCCTAATAAGCCCAAACCGCGTCCGCCCAGCTCCAATGCCTCAAGTTGCTGGGGATCAAAGCCCGCGCCATCATCACAGATTTCAAGGGTAACAAGGTCTTGTTCCTGTCCCAGGCGAACCATTACCGAGCTAGCATTGGCATGACGCACGATATTGGTTAGCCCCTCCTGAACGATGCGAAACAGAGCGGTCTCAACCGGAGGGGGAAGGCGTTCCTCCAGGGTGTTTTTTAGCAGATGGAAAGACAGCCCATAAGGCTTTAGGCGCTGTTCCCCATACCATTCAATGGCAGCCACCAGACCAAGATCATCCAGCAGAGACGGTCGCAAGTCGGCGATCAGACGATGGATGTTGCTCAACATATCCTCAGCAATGGACTTGAGATCATGGACATGACCTTTAACGCGGCTGATATCACTCTGGGCAGCGATGTTTATGGTATCCAGACCGACCAGCATTGCTGTTAAACTCTGGCTGGTCTCGTCATGCAGTTCGCGTGAGATGCGCATGCGCTCATCTTCCTGTGCGCCGATAACTTGGTGCAACAGGTCGGCCCGAATTTTCTCCTGTAACCTTAAGGCAGTATACAGGCGGGCGTTGGTGATTGCCAACGCGGCTCCATTGGCAATGCCTTTTAGGAGTGTGAGCTCTTCCTCGCCGATAAGCGCCTTCTCACTGGTGAATAGATCTAGGCGACCGATGATACTGCCTTCGTGGATCAGGTCTGCACAAATCAGGTAGCGCACATTGAGCAACCGGCGCATTTTTGTTTGGATCAGGTGTGGGTGGGCTTGCAGATCAACTTGCAAAGGGAGAGTGTCCTGTTGTGTGGCCAACGCTATAAGCCGGGTGCGCGAAGGAGGACGAGCGTGGGCTAGAAGGGTCGCATCCAGGTTTGGACCACCGATGTGAAAGAGATCCTCTTCTACCTGCTGATAAACGACAACACCAGCGGCGGGCACATTCAGGGTGCGGCTGGTCTCATCACATACTGCCCGCAGGACACTATCCAGTTCGAGCTTTGCATTGAGGCGACTGGCGATTCTCGCCAGAGCTTCGGCGCGCTCTGTTTGCTGCTGGATTTGATTCTGTGCCCATTGCTGCTCCTGTTCTCGACGCTGCAGGGTGGTAGCCATCACGTCAAAAGCTCGCGCCAGTTGACCCAACTCGCCCTGGCCGGGGGGCCAGTTAGTGCGCGCACTCAGGTCACCATTACTCAACCGCTGGGTCACGCTGACCAGGGAATTAACCTGGCGCAGAAAGAAGAATTGTGTGCCCACCCAGGCAATGCTCAGCGCCAAAACGGCGCCTATCACAAGCGCGATCAGGTTGCGTTCCAGAATGCGGTTGGATTCAGCGAAGGCGGCTTCGGTTGGGATGCTGATGATCATGTAAACATCCGAGTTGGAACCGGCGTGCAGTGGAGTATAGGTATAAAGACGTGCAATGCCGTTTGCATCGCGTCCCTGCGTCAGACCGATGTTCTCATCCAGGATCAGGCGGACAATGGAACTTTCAGGCATGCTCTGACCGATCTCGATCTCACCATCAGGATAGGACGCCAAGATGATGCCGTTCCGGTCGATCACCCGCAATGTAGAATCTTCCGACAACGGCGCGGCGTTCATGAACGGTCCCAGCCAGCGCAGGTCAAGAGTGGCGAAGACGATACCCTGAGGTTCGCCAAAGAAATCGAGCACCGGGTAGGCAAGGGTGATTATGGCTTGCGAGTTTGTATCTGAGATTTGGTATTCACTGATCGCAAAGTCACGGTTCGTCATTGACTGCTGAAAATAGTCCTCATTGGCAATGTTGAAGGGCATCCGTTGTGGGAATGTCATGCAGAACACGTCCCCCGCGCCATCCGCAGCTCCAAAATTGGCGTAAAGCGGATGCTGCATAAGCACGCTGGACAGAAAGAATAAACAGGCTGCCCGATCCTGGCCCTGGATGGCGGGTATCTGGGCGAGCGTAATCAGGATATCACGCGCCCCGTCGATTAGCTGACTTTGATTCGCCGCTGCCAGTTCGGTCAAACGCAGTGCGTTATCTTGTGTCTCATTAACTATCCGGCTGCGAGATTCGGAAGCAGTGAAGACCATCAGGGCGAAAGCGGGCAATAGGGCCAGGATAAGCAGGCCGATAACCCGCAAGCGCAAGCTCCTCAGCCTGGCGCGCAGAGCGCCAAACACACCGTAGTGATTAATATTAGGTTGAGTGGACATAAAAGGACATCTCACTGTTTATAAATGCAGGCATCACTGATCTTACTATACAAGTAAAAACAGTTAGTGACAAGGTGGAGATACTCTTTCATTTCCCCTAATGTTTTTGACATTACCATTCTCATAACAATTTCAAGTGTGCCAAACATGATTTAGGAATTAATTGAATTTCTCAAGGAATGAATTAGCGAAACGCTCCGATCATCAAGTCGGTGCGTTTCGCTAATTCATTCCTGCACCCATGAAAGGAGCAATAATCGCCAGCACCAATCCAAGCACAGCCATCACCCCAAACAGGCCCGCGCGTTGCCGCACGAGGCATCACAGGGCTTGATACCCCGCCAATTCGCACTTCAGAACGCTTGACTGCAAAGCGTGTCTACTTATCATTGGTATGAAAAATGGGTCCTTGACGCATCCATTTCCTTTCGGGAAAGTCTTTATTGACCTCCTCTCTCCCATGCTATACAATAATAACCGAACATTATTCGGTTATTATTCCCACGCCCAAGGAGTCTTCCTTGAACATAATCAAGAAAATCCTGTTTTATCTTTTTATCTTCCTGCTCATCATCACAATCGCTGCATCGACGATTGGCTACTTTGGTGTCATCCGCCCTGCCCTGCCGCAACTGAAGGGTGACCTCGCCCTCGATGGCTTGACTGCGCCCGTCGCCATCTATCGAGATGCCAGCGGAATTCCGCATATTGTCGCGGAGAATGCTCACGATCTGTTTTATGCACAGGGATTTGTCACCGCGCAGGACAGGCTTTGGGCGATGGAATCCCAGCGCCGCGCCGCGCATGGCACGCTCGGCGAAGTGATCGGCGAACGAGGATTGAAGAACGACATCTTCATGCGCATCCTCGGCATGACCGAATCCGCTGAAGCCGATTGGGAGACGCTTGACGCCGATACCCAAGCCGACCTCACTTCCTATGCGGACGGCGTCAATGCTTTCATTTCACAGGCAGACGGAAAACTTCCCCTCGAATTCAAAATCCTCGGCATTACCCCGCAGGAATGGACGCCGATTGATTCGCTCGTCTTCGGAAAACTGGTGGCATGGGGACTGAGCAACAACTACCAGGATGAGCTCGCCATCAGCCAACTGGCATCCACGCTTTCATGGGACGAGACTCTCAGCCTGCTGCCCGATTATCCGGGTCCAGATGTTATCCCCGACGCGAACGCCTCCATTCTGCCCCAAACCGCAGACGCGCTCATGGCTGCCACCTCTGATTGGCAGACTATCACACCCCTCGCCAAGCCCGATCAGGGCAGCAATGCCTGGGTTGTGGGCGGAAGCCACACCGTATCGGGACTGCCATTGTTGGCGGGCGACCCGCATCAGGGACTTTCCATGCCCACGCTTTGGTATGAAGTCGGCTTGCACACAACGGACAATCAATACAATGTTATCGGCGCATCTCTGCCCGGCTTGCCCGGCGTGGAGATCGGTCACAACGCAAACATCGCCTGGGCCGTGACTAACGCCCGCCCCGATGTACAAGACTTGTATATCGAAACACTCAATGATGACGGCACACAATATCAATTCCACGGTGAGTGGAAAGACATCACCTTCCGCGAAGAGACTATTCAAGTCAAGGATGCCGCATCCGTTAGGGTCAATGTCCGCGCCACGCATCATGGTCCCATCATCACCGATGCAACTCCTGATAGCACACAAACTCTTGCACTGCGCTGGACTGGGCTTGATCAGGGACGCCCGCTCGCGCAAGCAATTATTCAACTTGATCAATCAGCCAATTGGGATGAATTCCGCGCTGCGCTCTCACTCTGGCAGTTGCCAGGCATGAACTTTGTCTATGCCGACACCGAGGGCAACATTGGATTCCAAATGTCTGGCGCGGTCCCTGTTCGGGCGAAGAATGACGTCTATGGTTTGCAACCAGTTGACGGGTCGAATGACGCGCACGAGTGGGCAAGCTTCGTCGCGTTCGACGATCTTCCATCCGCAATGAATCCCAGCGGCGACTTTTTCGCATCCGCCAACAACCGCCCCGCCGGTCTGGATTATCCAAACTTCCTCTCACATTATTTTCAACCGCCTTACCGCGTGGCCCTCATCAGCGAATCCATCCGCGATTCGCAAAATGTCACAAGTGACGACTTCGCAATACTTCAAGCCAGTTGGTACAGTGACATCAATTTGCAAGTGGCGCGAGTCATTGCAAAAGAAGCAAGTCCTGCCAATAGGCAGGAGGAAACCATAATCGAAATGCTGGGCAATTGGGATGGGATGATGACGCCCAACAGCGGCGAAGCCTCGCTTAGTGAACTTGCCCTGCGACACATCCTGCGCCTCACTCTTAACTCGAAACTTGATTCTGCTTCGATTGATTCCTATCTCACCCTGGCAGGATACCCCTACATGTTCCTGCAAAATTTACTTGATGATCCTGCAAATCCCTGGTGGGGCGGCGACAGGGCCGGAATCTTGAACTCCGCATTGCAAGCCTCCATCGATGAGCTAACTGCCAGCGTCGGCAGTGATCCCGCCAAGTGGACATGGGGCAACCTGCATGCTTTCACTTTCTCGCATCCGCTTGGAAGTGTTGGCGCGTTGAAACCTATCTTCAATCGCGGACCTTTTCCCACAGGCGGCAACTGGAATACAGTGGATAGCGGCGCATATTACGCAGATAAACCTTATGCCATGACGCTTGGCCCCGCCTATCGCATCATCGCCGACCCCGCCAATTGGGACGACTCGCTCTCCATCATCCCAAGCGGACAGTCAGGTCAACCGTTTAGTCCGTATTATGACGACCAGATTGAATCCTGGCTGGCGACGAAATATCACAGATTGCCATTTAGTTTGCAGGCGATTCAGTCTGAGGCGGTTAGCACACTGCACCTCAAGCCTTAATCATTCGCCACAGAAACCACAAAGTGCACAAAGACTCCCTGTGGTCTTTGTGCACTTTGTGGTTAACTACCATGCCCAAATCCGATGTCAGCAAACAACGGAAAGAAAAAATCCTAAACCCAATCCGCGAGATATTTGCACGCAGGCCACTTAAGGCAGTGGGCAAACTACTTCTGGGGTAGTGACAAATAAAATTTCCTGTGAGATCCAGGAAGGAGAATGCTTTATCATCCTCACAATTCCTTTAGTAGAATTCCAGCTAAACATTAATGCTCTTCAGAGATCAGAACTTCCCAAAACAGCACTAAAGTGAAGTATACTGATTTTTGTAGGCTATACCGCTTACGGTTGGAAGACTCATTTCTGCCAAGTGCGTTACGAAACCCTTGTATAGTAACATTCCGCGGCTCCCAGTAATTTCACTTGCATACGCGAGATGACCCTTCCCATGCCCAATCAAATTATCCATACATGACATAATGCAATTGCAAAAGGCTTGTAAACCTTGTGCAATTGCATTGTGCACAATGCAAGAGTCGAAGAGATAGCCCATGTTCGATACTATTCTCGTCCCATTGGACGGTTCTCAACTGGCAGACTGTGTTCTGCCCCATGTCCTCGCCATTGCTAGTTCCTTTGACGCGGAGATCACACTGCTTCGTGTGCTGGAAAAGAATCAAGCAGGCAAATCAACACAATTGTTTGATTTGGTGAACTGGCAGATCAATAAAACAAAGGCCGCTCTCTATCTGGATAAGACACAGGCGCGGCTGCAAAAATTAAATATTCGAATACGGACTGAAGTGTTGGAAGGGTTGATTGCTGAAGGGATTACGGAATATGCTCAAAATCAGGGAATAAAATTAATCATTATGAGCAGTCATGGCCGCCACGGCTTGACCCAATGGGGAATTAGCAGCATTACGCAAAAGATCATCCTAAGCGCACAGACCTCGCTGTTAATTATTCGGGCACATCAATATGGAGTCTACTCTGATGAATTGTCAGCAGCTCCGCTTTATCAGCGCATCCTTGTGCCGTTGGATGGTTCACAGCGGGCGGAAAATGTTTTACCGATCATCACACAATTGGCGCGTTTTCATAAGTCACAAATCCATCTTGTGCGAGTTGTACAAACCCCGGAAATGGCGCGCCAGATGCCCCCGGTATCCGAAGATATTGATTTATCCAGCCGTGTTGTCGAACGTAACCGCGAAGAAGCCGCGCATTATCTCGAACAGTTGAAATCACGGTCCTATTTGGAAGGCATTGCTGTTCAAACTCATCTCATCGCCAGTGAAAATGCAGCAGTTGCGCTGCATCAACTCGAGGAACATGAGCAGATCGATATCGTCGCGCTCAACGCACATGGCTATTCGGGGCATCACCAATGGCCATATGGCAGCATGGTCAACAATTTCATCTTGTATGGCAAAGTCCCGCTTCTGATCGTGCAGGATCTACCCCTCAAGCAAGAGCCAATCTCACCGGAACTACCAACAAGTGAACGCATCGAGCATTAACCTATGCAGATTGCCACGCAGGTTATTTCATCCGAACCAGCCAATTCAGACGCAGATAGCCGGCTGAGGGAATTCGCGCACCAACTGGCGAAAACGCACTCGATAGAAAATTCCAAACCCCAAAAGACCGATTTGTTGAAAACCCTGCATGGTTGGGAACTGGCTTTGCACAATGCCAATGCAATTTTCAAGTCCGTGCCAGCCAAGAATGTGCCAGTTTCCCGCGCAGGCGAATGGATGCTGGATAATTTTTACTTTGTCAAACAGACCTTGCGCCAAATTGAAGAGGACCTGCCGGCTAGTTTTCTCGACGAGTTACCAAAGTTGGACGGGACGTCGCTGCGAGGACACTCACGTATTTTTGCGCTTGCACGCGAATGGATTGAATACACTCAAAGCCAGATTGATCTGACACAAGCCGCTGCCTTTGTGCAGGAATATCAGCACGTCACACCCCTGATGACCGGGGAACTTTGGGCGCTGCCGATCATGTTGCGCATCGGGATATTGGAACAGCTCGTCTATGCAACATCTGAACTAACCGGCATGGACGCGCCGATTAGTCTAAGTGAAGCGCCGAGCCAGTTCGATTACCCAGTACTTCCTAATGAGGTCATTGTCGCCAACTGTTTTCTCAGCCTGCGCCTGCTCTCTACTGCAAATTGGAAGGATTTCTTTGAGCAGACCAGTCAAATGGAACAGATTCTGCGCCGCGACCCAGCGGGGGTTTACGCAGACATGGACTTCGATACCCGAAACAGTTACCGTCGTGTTATCGAGGAACTGGCACGTCATTCAAAATTTAGCGAAGAGCAAGTCGCGCTCGCTGCAGTTAAACTCGCGCGCGGCGCGGATGACAATGTTCAAGGACGAAAAAAACATGTCGGTTATTATTTGCGCGATACGGGGCGTGCCGTGCTTGAAGCCAGCATCGGCTACCAACCTGAATTAAGTATCCGTGTGCGGCGCGCGCTGCTCGCATTTCCCACTGTCACTTATCTGGGGGGTATCGCCATCTTTTCCGTATTGTTTCTTTTTGGACTACTAGACTATGCAATGCTCACAGGCGACTCGCTAGCCGAACTCATTGCCGTAGGTGTCCTTGGGTTTGGATTGGCTTTGGAAGCAGCCATCACACTCGTGAACTGGAATGTGATCCAGCGCATCCAGCCCTCGCGCCTGCCGCGCATGGATTTTTCGGATGGAATCCCATCGGGTAACCGCACCATGGTGGTTATTCCAACTTTGCTGGAAAGCCCCGATGAACTTAATCATCTTTTGAGTGAGTTGGAACTTTATTATCTTTCCAACGACGATCCGCTGTTGACCTACGCCCTGCTGACCGATTTTGGCGATGCTCCTGCGGAAGATATGCCGCAGGATGAAGAGTTGCTTGGGCTGGCAAGTCTTGGCATTGAAAAATTAAATCAAAAGTATATGCAAGCCGCTCCCTTTTATTTATTTCACCGTCATCGCCAGTGGAATCCGTCTGAAGGAGCTTGGATGGGTTGGGAGCGCAAGCGCGGCAAACTGGCGGATTTCAACCGCCTGTTGCTCAACTTGGGCGGAACACCCTACACAACCCGGATTGGAGATGCGAGCATTCTCTCCGATATTAAATATGTCATCACGCTCGACGCCGATACCTCCCTGCCGCAGGGCAGCGCCAACCTGCTGATTGCCACCTTGGCGCATCCGCTCAACCAGGCCGAATTTGCCGCAGACGGAGACGCAGTCGTTGCTGGATACACTGTGCTACAACCGCGTGTGGCAATCAAGCCGACCAGTGCGAACCGTTCGCTCTTTTCGCAAATCTTTGCCGGAAACGCCGGTTTTGACCTGTACTCTTTCGCTGTCTCGGATGTCTATCAGGATTTGTTTGGTGAAGGCAGTTACGTCGGCAAAGGGATTTATGACGTTGCGGCTTTCGAGCGCAGTCTGGCGGGTCAGGTACGGCAGAATACCCTGCTCAGTCACGATCTGTTTGAAGGGATTTATGGACGCGCGGCGCTGGTCACAGACATCACACTATACGAGGAATATCCGTCGCGCTATCTGGTCTACGCCCGCCGCTTGCGCCGCTGGATCCGCGGCGATTGGCAATTATTGCCATGGTTATTCCCCATGGTACACACCGAAAAAGGAATGGCTCGTAACCGATTATCCACCATCAATCTTTGGAAAGTTTTCGATAATCTACGGCGTAGCCTGTTGCCGCCTACGCTGTTAATACTGTTCGCCGCAGGCTGGTTATTCCTGCCTGGCTCCCCCTTGATTTGGACCGTGCTGATTCTGCTGCCTTCTGCCATGCCTATTCTGGCGCAAGCTTTCCAGGATGGCTGGAACATTTTGCGAAGTAGTTCAGGTTCCAGCACGGGGCAAAGACAACTGCCTTTCAAACAACTTCTAAAATCAATCCAACCTCCGCTTACACGCTGGGCGCTTGCCATTTTGTTTCTGCCTTATGAAGCCCTGCTAATGCTGGGCGCAATCAGCACCACGTTGATCCGCCTATTGATTGAACGCAAAAACCTGTTGCAATGGACAACCGCGGCGAATGATTCGCGCACAGTTGGATCGAGCGCGAATACTAAAATCTGGCGGGAGATGGCATCGTCTTTGGTCTTGACCCTGCTGTTGGGGCTGACGATTGCCATTTTCAGACCGACGGCGTTATGGGTGGCGCTACCTTTTTTGATCGCCTGGCTTGTTGCTCCACAAATCGCCTATGTCATCAGCCAGCCCGTGAACCACATCACCCCGTCGCTCTCCGAGACTCAGCGCAGAAAAGTCCTGCGTTTGGCGCGGCGCACCTGGGCATTTTTTGAGCATTTCACTGGCCCCAACGATCACTGGCTGCCGCCCGACCATTTTCAAGAGTCGCCGCGAGGCAGTGTGGCCCACTACACTACACCGACCAACATCGGTCTGTTTTTGGTCTCCACGTTGTCGGCGTATGATCTGGGCTATATGGGATTGTTCGAACTGGCAGTCCGTTTGCGCTCAACGATTGAGAGCATGGACAAGCTGGAACATTATCGTGGACACTTGCTGAACTGGTATGATTCGCAAACATTGACTGCACTCCCGCCTCGTTACATTTCCACAGTGGATAGCGGCAATCTGGCGGCGTGCCTGATTACGCTCAAGAAGGGTTGCCTTGCCCTGGCAGATGCGCCGCTGTTGAGCGAGAATCAATGGCAGGGTTTGCTTGTCATTTTGGATATCCTGTCGGAAGCCTTGCAAGCGCTGGAAAAGAACAACCCTCATGCTTCGCTCGAATCTTTTGAAGTAGAATTGACAAGTATTTACAAGCGCGTCAGCGCCATCCAGAACCAGCCGTCAGCGTGGAAATTGACTCTCGATTGGCTGTCAGGCGAAGGCTGGGAAAGAGTCTCGCATCGCTTAATGGAATTGCTTGAGAGTCATCCCAATCTCAATCCAGAATCCCTGACAGAACTCCAACTCTATCTCGATTTGATGCATCACCACCTGCAGGATATGCAGCGCAGTTTGGATTTGTTCGCACCCTGGCTTAGTTGTCTGGATGCACCGTTTTTGCAAACGCTCGTAGGACAGGAGTTTCGTGCCAGCCTGCCTACTGAACTGCCCACGCTGGTTGAGGCGGCAACCGTTTATGACCGCATTAGAACGGCATTGAACATTCTTAAGTCGCAACAGAAAGATGATGTGACGCATGAATGGTGTCAAAAGCTGGAGGTGGATTTATCGTCGGCGCGCATGATGGTAACGTCTTTGCTGATTGGCTTTCAGGATTTGGCAGCGCAGGCAGACCGGGCTGTGAACAGTATGAATTTTCGCTTTTTGTTTAGTGAGCGCCGACAGGTTTTTCATATTGGCTATAACGCCAGTACCGAACAACTTGATCCGAGTTACTACGATTTACTAGCATCCGAAGCCCGCATTGCCAGCCTGATCGCAGTTGCGAAAGGTGATGTGCCGCATAGCCACTGGCAGCATCTTGGGCGACCCGTGACGAAGTTCAACGACAAGCAGGTATTACTCTCATGGAACGGCACGATGTTCGAATATTTCATGCCGACCCTGTTTATCAAAAATTACGTTGGGACGTTTCTTTCGGATAGCTGCTACGTTGCGCTCGAAGCGCAGATGAGTTATGGACAGGAGAAGGAAGTACCCTGGGGTATTTCAGAGTCGGGTTACTTTGCCTTCGATGCCAATCTGAACTACCAGTATCAGGCTTTCGGCGTGCCCGTTCTTGGCTACAAACGTGACCTGCCCGATAATCTGGTTATTACTCCTTATGCCTCGCTGATTGGACTATCCCTGCAACCGCGGGCTGTGCTGGAGAACATGGCACACTTGGAACAATTGAACATGCTCGGACGGTTTGGTTTTTATGAGGCGCTCGATTACACCAAATCGCGATTGTCGATTGGGCAGACACACGCCAGAGTCCAATCTTACATGGCACATCATCAAGGCATGATTCTGATATCTGCCTGTAATTATCTATTGGATGACGTGATGATAGAACGCTTCCATGCTGATGAACACATTCAAAGTGTGGAACTGTTGTTGCAGGAAAAAATTCCGCCAAACCCGCCCATTGAATATCCCCATCTCGATGAACCTGCAGAGTTGGTTGAAGGGATGCGTCTGGTCAGCAGTGAGCCGTGGCGTGTGCCAGTTGACAGCCCCATTCCGCAGGCGCACATCCTTTCGCAGGGTGACACCAGTCTGCTGATCACCAATGCTGGCGGCGGATATAGCCAGTGGCGCGAGTTTGCGCTGACGCGCTGGCATTCCGATACCACCCTTGACCAGTGGGGCACGTGGATCTATGTTCAAGACCGAGAGAGCGGAGCGCTTTGGTCTGCCACCTGCCAACCGATTGGAAGCGCACCTGAAAACCAGGAAGTGTTGTTTTATCCGCACAAGGTCGAGTTCCATCGTTCGGAAAATGATATTTCCCTGCGGACTGGAATCACCGTTAGCACGAATGGCGTTGAGATTCGGCGGGTCAATATCCTGAACGAGAGCGATCGTCTCCGTCGGCTGAAATTTACCAGTTACGGCGAAGTAATACTGGCGGCACAGGCTGCTGACCGACGGCATCCCGCGTTCAACAAACTTTTTATCGAGAGTGAGTATCTGCCCAATGAGAATGCGCTCCTGTTTCAGCGCCGCCCGCGCTCTGCGGACGACAAACCGATCGTGCTGATCCATGCAGTGATGATTGAAGCCGGCCGTAAAGTAACCGGCGATCACGAAAGTGACCGCGCCAAATTCCTGGGCAGGTCACAGACGATGCATAACCCGCTGGCGTTACAAAACTCCAATGAACATCTTTCAGGTACAACTGGCGGGACGCTCGACCCAATCTTTTCACTGGCACAGGAAATTGACCTGAAGCCACATGCCAAAACCAGAGTCACATTCCTGACTCTGGCAGCTTCTTCCCGTGCCGAAGCGTTGGAAAAGTTATCTCATTATCAGAGCGGGCAATCCATCCAACGCGCCTTCGACGATGCTCGCGCCCGCAGTGAACGTGAACTGCTCGAACACGGGCTGAATGCTTATGCCATTGAAAACATCCAGCGCATTTTATCTGCCCTGCTTTACCCGACAGGGTTATTGCGCGCTGCGCCGCATATTTTGGCGCAAAACGAAAAGCGACAGGCGGGCTTGTGGGCATTCGGCATCTCTGGCGATTACCCGATTCTGTTGGTGCGAGTTCGCGATGGTGAATCATCTTTACTTCATGAAGCCTTGCAAGCCTTCAATTATTGGCACGGACGCCACATTACAATCAATCTTGTCATCCTGAACGATCAGGATACTGGCTACGGCCTTGACCTGCACAACACAATCCTGCGCCAGATCAGACGTATGGGTGCGGAAGCCTTGCTTAACCAGCGCGACGGTATTTTCGTCCTGCGCACCGACCAACTTCAGCCGGCCGATAGGATTCTATTTGAAACGGTGGCGGGTGTTATTTTGGATGAAAAGGGCGGGACGCTGGCTGACCACGCTTTTCATTTGATCGTCCAACCCACGCGGCTGCCGCAATTCACTGCTTCACTTTCCTCGACGCTTGATCCGGAACTGATGCCGCCGCTTCAACTTCCAGACGATTTGCTATTGGATAACGGCCTTGGTGGATTCAGCCGCGATGGACGGGAATACATCATCCATCTCAAGCCAGGTCAACACACACCGCACCCGTGGATCAACGTTATCGCCAATCCGCAGCTTGGGTTTTTGGTTTCCGAAGCAGGGTCTGGTCCCACTTGGGCTGAGAATAGCGGAGAGAACCGCCTGACTCCGTGGCGCAACGACCCGGTCACAGATATGCCGAGCGAAGCACTTTACTTGCGCGATGAAGAAACCGGGCAGGCCTGGTCGCCTACGCCCATGCCCGCCGGGGCAGAAACAACACATGTGATTCGTCACGGGGCGGGCTATTCGATCTTTGAGAGCCAGAGTCATGGCTTGAACCAGAACCTGCGCCTGTTTGTTGCGCCCGATGCGCCAGTCAAAATTGCGCATCTGCGCCTGCAAAATCTATGGGACCGTCCGCGCCGCATTACCGTCACTTACTACGCCGAATGGGTGCTTGGCACAACGCGCGATACACATCAAGCCTATATCATGCCGGAGTTTGTCCCCGATGAAAATGCTTTGCTTGCCGTCAATCGTTTTAGCAGTGAGTTTGGCGAACGCGTGGCGTTTCTAGCCGCCAGCAAAAAACCGCATGGCGTGACGGCAGACCGTACGGAGTTTTTGGGGCGCATGGGAAGTCTGCGTGCGCCGGCGGCTCTTGGTCGCATTGGATTGGCGAGCGCAGTGAACGCCGGTCTGGACCCGTGCGCGGTCATCCAACTCCACGTTGACCTGGCACCAGGTGCGATTGAAGAAGTCTTTTTCTTGATCGGCGAAGGTGCGAGCCGCACCGAAAGCCTGGCGTTGATCGGGCGGATTCAGTCACTGGCACAGGTTGAAACGGTCTGGCAATCCGTCCAGAAACAATGGGATGACATCCTGAATACCATAACGGTGGAAACGCCTGATCCCAGTATGGATTTGATGCTCAATCGCTGGTTGATGTATCAGACGATTTCCTGCCGTCTATGGGGACGTACCGCGCTCTATCAATCCAGCGGAGCGTTTGGCTTCCGCGACCAACTCCAGGATGTGATGGCGTTGCTGCATACCCGACCAGACATCGCACGCGCGCAAATTTTGGAAGCGGCGCGCCATCAATTCGAGGCGGGCGACGTGCTCCACTGGTGGAATCCGCCTGCGGGGCGTGGGGTGCGGACGCGCTTTTCAGATGATCTGCTCTGGTTGCCGTATGTCACTTCTGAGTATGTTTCCGTCACCGGAGATGAATCCATTTTGAATGAGAACATCCCGTTCCTGATAGGTGATGCGCTCAAAGCGGGTGAAGCAGAACGGTATTCACAATACGTAGCGGCAGGTGATTCGCATACGCTGGTTGAGCATTGCCGCCGCGCAATCGAAAAAGGAAACACATCCGGCGCGCATGGAATTCCGTTGATGGGCGCGGGCGATTGGAACGATGGCATGAACCGTATCGGCGTGGATGGACGCGGCGAGAGCATCTGGCTCGGCTGGTTCCTGTATGACACGCTCAAGCGTTTTGCATCGCTGGTTACGCTGATGAAAGATGACCCGTCTCCATATCTTCAACAAGCTGAGAAATTATCCCAGGCACTTGAAGCCAATGCCTGGGATAGCAACTGGTATCTACGCGCCTTTTATGACGACGGCTCGCCGCTTGGATCGCATACAAATACTGAATGTCAGATCGATTCAATTGCCCAATCGTGGGCGGTATTGTCGGGCGCGGCAGACCCAACGCGCGCTGCACATGCAATGGAATCCGTCAACAGGCGACTGGTGAAACAGGCTGAACAGATGATTTTATTGTTTACCCCGCCCTTCGATAAGTCGTCGCACGACCCAGGGTATATCAAAGGCTATCTGCCTGGCGTACGCGAAAACGGCGGACAGTACACCCATGCCGCTATCTGGACTGCCTGGGCTTTTGCCAAGCTGGGGCAGGGAGATCGTGCCACAGCGTTTTTCCATCTATTGAACTCCATCAACCATACCGATACGCCCGAGAAAGCGGCACACTATAAGGTGGAGCCTTATGTCATCGCCGCCGACATTTATAGCGTGCCTCCACATACCGGACTCGGTGGCTGGACCTGGTACACCGGTTCCGCTGGCTGGATGTACCGTTTAGGCATTGAAGCCATTCTTGGCATTACCCGAAACGGCAACGCGCTTCATGTTAATCCATCCATCTCGCGCGATTGGCCGGGATTTAAAGTGGATTATCGTTTTGGGGCCACGCATTATAAGATCAACGTGGAAAACCCGAATGGAGTTAATCATGGCATGCCAAGTGTCTCATTAGATGGAAATCCACTGCCTGATAACCTGATCCCGCTGGTGGATGATGGTCAAACGCACGAGGTGCGTATTATGATGGGTTGAATTTCTTATCCTGTGTAGTATTATAAAAACGGAGTTTGTTATGGCACCGAGTCAATTAGATCAGGAAGAAATAGAAGACCAGAAAAAAGACAACCCAGCTCTGAGCAAGGTGATCGAGAAAAATATCCGCACGATCATCAATCTGCGGACAAAAGCCTCGAAAGAACGCAGTCTGCAAAGCCGCATCGCCGATGTCATTACGTCTTTTTCGGGGCGGATGATTTTCGCTTATGTGCATATCGTCTGGTTTGGGGTGTGGATCCTGCTTAACACCGGTTGGTTTGGTGTGCGTATTTTTGACCCGTTTCCATATGGACTTCTAACCATGATCGTGTCGCTGGAGGCAATTTTTCTTTCCACCTTTGTGCTGATCAGTCAGAACCGCCTGAGCGAAGAGACTGAAAGCCGTGCCGACCTGCATTTACATATTGGACTGTTAACCGAACATGAATTGACGCGCGTATTGCAAATGTTGGATGCCATACAGGACAAGCTGGGTATCGTGGATCATGCAAACAGTGAATTGGCAGACCTTGAAATGGAGACCAAGCCGGAAGACGTATTGGCTGAAATCCACCGTCTTCAAACAATTGAACTTAGCAAAAGGTAAGCTTTATGAGTCAAGTTTCAGACAGCCGCTTAACTTCTGAAGAAGAGTACCGGAATATCTTTGAAGCCGCAAGTGACGGGTTGGTTATCTTTGATATGGAGATGGACCTGGTGGTTGAAGCCAACCCCGCCGCGTGTGAGATGCACGGTTATACTCGCCAGGAATTCATAGGGTTGAACCCGGCGGCCTTCATGCTTCCTGAAAGCTATGACTTGTTTAGGGAACACACCCGCACGACTGAATCGGGTGACGTAATCGAATTACTCGTTGTCCACATACACAGGGACGGCTCACCGTTTCACGTCGAAGTACGCAGATCGGCGATCAACTATCAGGGCCGGCCATGCCTGTTGAGCGTCATCCGGGATGTCAGTCAGCGTATCCAAACAGAAAAAATTCTAAGCGGACAGATAGAAACCCGCACGCATGAGCAGGCCACGCTGTTGGAGATCTCGCATACCCTGGCCTCCACATTGGAACTACAGCCGGGTTTGATCCTCGACCAATTGCGAAAGATCATCAAGTACGCGCACGGCGGATTATTTGTTTTGGAAAAGTCTACACTGGTGACCCTTGCAATGCGCGGAACAGGGCAATTGGAACATTCCGCGCCAATCAGTATTCAATTAAGTACCCCTGAAACTCTGGTCGCATTATTCAACCGACATCAGCCCATTCGTATTGCAGATGTATGGAGCGACAGTCCGCCGGCGCAATTTCTGCGTTCACTTCTTGAAGATGGGGCGGCCGTGCTGCTCGAAGGGATGCAGTCGTGGATGTGGGTGCCGCTGGCGGTGAAGGGGCGTATCATCGGAGGCGTGGGAGTTGCTGAAAGCACGAAGAATTATTTCACAGCTCACCATGCTGACCTGGCGTTGAGTGTGGCCAACCAGGCTGCCATTACCATGGTCAATGCGGAACTATATGGACAGGCTCAAGCGCTCGCAGTATTGGAGGAACGACAACGCCTGGCGCGCGACCTGCATGATGCCGTTAATCAATCACTTTTCTCTGCCAGTATAATTGCCGAAGTTTTGCCTCGTTTGTGGGATCGGGATCAGGCCGAGGCAAGGCGCTCGCTGGAAGATTTGCGCCGCTTGACGCGCGGCGCGACGGCTGAGATGCGCGCATTGTTGGCTGAACTGCGACCCTCCACGTTGACTGATTCAGACCTGGGCGACTTGCTGCGTCTATTGGGAAATGCCTTCGAAGGCCGCACCAGCCTCCCGGTCACTGTGACCGAAGCCGGGGAATTTGCCCTGCCTGCCGAAGTACAAGTCGCTTTCTACCGCGTGTGTCAGGAGGCGCTTTACAACGTCGCCAAACACGCCAAAGCCAGCCGGGTTGAGATTGACCTAAATCAGGAAGGGGCTGTGGTCGAATTACACGTTCGTGATGATGGTCATGGTTTTGACCCAAAAAAAACGATCTCAGGTCATTATGGACTGGGTATAATGCGCGAACGCGCAGAAGCCGCTGGGGCGGTTTTGAACGTTACGAGCCAGCCAGGTCACGGCACTGAACTCACCCTGCGCTGGAGTAAACCAAAGGAACCCTTATGATAAATTCTTCCCCCCAACCCATTCGTGTTATGTTGGTGGATGACCATACGATGGTGCGCCGCGGATTGGCAACCATCTTGAAGGTCTTCGATGATCTGGAACTGGCGGGCGAGGCCGAAAACGGCGCGTCTGCCATCCAACTCTGCGGCGAAATTCTGCCGGATGTGGTGCTGATGGATATGGTCATGCCGGATATGAACGGGGCGGCCGCGACCCGCGTCATCTGCCAGAAATATCCGCAGGTACAGGTGATTGCGTTGACCAGTTTCAAAGAAGGAGGGCTGGTCAAGAATGCTTTAGAGGCTGGGGCGATTGGCTATCTGCTCAAGGACGTCTCGGTGGAAGATCTGGCTCGCGCCATCCGCGCCGCACACGCCGGACGCGCCACGCTCTCACCCGAGGCGGCTCAAGCCCTGGTCGAGCTATCCAATCAACCGCCGACGCCCGGCCTCGACTTGACGGAGCGTGAGCGTGAAGTTTTGGCTTTGATGGTTGAGGGGCTAAACAATACGCAGATCGCCGGCAGGTTGAGCGTCAGCCCGTCCACGATCAAATCGCATGTCAGTAATATCCTGTCCAAATTAGAGGTTGCCAGCCGCACTGAAGCAGTGACGCTTGCGCTGCGCAGCCGCATTGTCCCTTAATTTATACGAACCATCCGCCGCGGATAGCGGAACAAACCTGACCATTACCCAGGACAACAACGACTCGCTGGAAGAAGCCGATCATTCCGAGCAGAACTGGAAAATGGCGTTTGATGGCATAAAAAAGCTAATTGAGGGTTGAAAATACAATCTCCCCAAGTGGCAGAGAAAAATATCCCCCGACTGATGGATGCGGTCGGGGGATATTTGTTATAAGATTAAGTATCGATGTGTATATTGGCACGTTTATTGTAGTTTCGTCCCGTGTCAAAGAATTAAAGGTTGACCCATGTTTAATCTCATTCTCGTACCCTTGGATGGTTCCCCGCTCGCCGAATGCGTTTTACCTCACGTAATAGCGATGGGACAGGTGTTTGAATCAAAAATCACGCTGTTGCAGGTTCTGGAGAAGAACCTGCCAGATGCTTCCACGCAATTTGTTGATCTATTAAACTGGCAAATCAATAAAACGAAAGCAATCCTGTATCTTAAAAGGATTGATGACCAGCTTCAAAGTATGGCTTTACAGACAAAGATCAACGTCATGGAAGGGCTGGCGGCTGAATCGATCATAGAATTTACTCGAAGTCAGCAAATGGAATTGGTCATCCTGAGCAGTTATGGTCAAAGCGGGTTGGAGAAATGGGGCATCAGCAGTACCACGCATAAAATCGTTTTCAGTGCGCCAACCTCAGTGCTCATCATCCATGCGGCTGAGCCGAAGGGACAATCTTACAGGCGAATTTTGGTGCCTCTGGACGGCTCCTGGCGGGCGGAAAATGTACTGCCAATCGTCACATTATTGGCCCGTTTTCACAAGTCACAGATTCAAATTGTGCATGTGGTGCAAGCGCCGGAAATGCCCCGTCATTTGCCTCCCATGCAGGAAGATATTGATTTATCCGACCGAATTGTGAAGCGCAATCAAGAAGAAGCCCGCCTTTATCTCGAACAGGTGCAATCGCATTTGTCCCTGGCTGGCATTGATGTAAAAACCCATCTGGTCGTCAGTGACGATGTCGCACACGCCCTGCATGAATGGGTGAATCGGGAACAAATTGACATGGTGGTGTTGAGCGCACACGGTTATTCGGGGAATAGTCAATGGCCCTATGGCAGTATGGTCGATAATTTTATTTTATATGGCAAGGCGCCGCTTTTGATCGTTCAAGACCTGCCTGTAAAACCTGTACCAGAAGAAATAAGTCAGGCGGGTATAAGAGTAAGGGAACATATACAATATTAATTCATGCTGGCTGCTTTCATTGATATTTCTTCACCAAGTCAGGCACATGGGGACCGAAAGCCGCCGAGGCATTAATTGCAAAAGATGGACGAAACTGGTTGCAGCCAACCATGAAGGATGTTCGGGTTGGGAATCAATCTCAAGGATCAGAAGACCCTACCGGGATGCTGGATTGAGATGTTGATTCGCCGCGTAAATCTCCATCCGTTTTGCTGCTGGCTCTCCAATTGTGCGAATGGGAAACGAAGTGGCATGGTGTCCACCGATATCTCGCCCCCCAACTGGGGGAGAGAAACACTCCCCGGCCGATGGATGTAATTAAGGCGTGCTTGCCGTATGATGGATGCAAAGGACGGCTGTGGGGCAGAAAGCCAGACCTGCCACTACTTCAGTCCTTATTCCGTTCGTGAAAGGAGAAGATAATGAAACCAGAAATAACGGATATTTCCTATAGTACGGCGCTCACTTTCGAGCTGGTTACCCAATACGGTTTGCTGACGCTGGGCGCGCCCATATTTCCCTCGTTGCGGAAGGAATCAATCTATCAGACCGACATGAATACCAGAAGCATATTGCTGTTCCTTCAATATAAATTGAGCGAACATATTGTCGGTACTGCCTCGTCATTGCAGGATGATTGGGGAGTTCCCTATTACCGTTTCCTCATCCATCCAAAAAATAAGAATGCAAGGCACGAAGTATTACTTCATCTGGAGGATATGAATCATCTGGTGTATTATGTTGCGCCAGAGTTCCATACCAAAAGCGGATTGTACGAGTCCCTGATGCAAAAAGCTTTGTTGACCCATTCCACATTTTGGTCACCGCGGCAGATTGGCTCCCTGTCGCAAGCGGGAAGAAACACGCTTTCATATAAACACGACTCGCCTTTTGGCATATTGGAACCGGGGAAAGGAAAAATCGGCGGAGCGATCAAAGGCGACGCGTTACTGAGCGAGATTAAGTCCAAGTTCGAGGCAAGTTCGGCAGTGTACGACAACGAGAGGATAATCCGTTTAGGCGACCAAATGCTGGAAAATCATCTCAAAGTTTTCCACACGCCAAAAGACAAAAGATTAACCAGCGATATTTGGAAAAGCCGGGATCACATTGATGCGCGGGATTACTTGAGTTTAATATCCATATTGTTGTACGACTGTTACGTTTATATCGTCGCGAAGTCATAATCGTTTTGAGATTACTCATAAAGTGTAGACAAAAAAAGGAACAATCGATGAAAAACCTTACTTTAGATCAGATCAAGGGACTCGCGCAACAAACGGCAAGCCCAAGCATATCCATTTTTTTGCCGACACACCGTTCCGGCCAGGATACGCAGCAGGATCCCATACGCCTCAAAAATCTTCTGCGAGACGCGGAAAAGCAACTTCTGGACGGCGGGATGGGACCGCGCGAAGCGGGCGCGTTACTCCAACCGGCGCAGGCATTGTTGGATGATGCCAATTTTTGGAATCATCAGCACGATGGACTGGCTGTATTTATGTCAGCAGATGATTTCCATTACTATGCCCTGCCATTTAGCGTCGAGGAACTACTCGTCGTTGCTCAATCCTATTACGTCAAGCCTGTTTTGCCGTTGTTCACAAACAATGGACATTACTTCATTCTTGCTATCAGCCAGAATGAAATTCGACTGTTTGAAGGAACTCGCTACGGCGTGGGCCAAATTGACCTGCCGGAAGGGACACCTGAGAGTCTGGAAGCAGCCCTTCGGCTGGATGGTCCACAAAAAACATTGCAGATGCACCCCGGCGGCGGAGGCGGTATGTTCCACGGGCAGGGACCCGGCGATGAGGAACAGAAGGTCTGGATCGAGCAATATCTCAACCTGGTGGATACCAGCCTCAAAGAAATCTTCCGCGAACAAAACGCGCCGCTTGTTTTGGCGGGTGTTGACTATTTGTTGCCAATGTACCGCAAGGTCAGCGAATATCAAAATATCATGGAAGAAGGGATCACCGGAAACCCTGATCATTTGCGTCCTGAAGAATTACAGGAACAGGCTTGGCGCATTGTAGAAACCTATTTCCAGCAAGAGACGAAAAAGATTGTGGAGCAATATCAACAACTCGCCGATACAGACAAAGCGACAGATAACGTCGAGGAAATTGTCGCCGCCGCGTTCAATGGGCGCGTGGACAAACTCATCCTATCCGTCGAGAATCAGATATGGGGCGCGTTCAATCCCAAAGACGGGAAAGTGATGCGTAGTTCAAATGGGCAGAGTAAAAAATACAACCTCGCGCTGCTGGATTTTACGGCGATGCATACTCTTCAAAATGGCGGGACAGTCTGCGCCCTTTCCCAGGATGAAATGCCAACGGACTCGCCCATCGCGGCCGTTTTCCGCTATTAGATTAACCGTCCCGAAGGCGTTGCACCGAGTCTGCATTTCCTCGATAAAGCCTTCGGGACGGTTTTGCAAGAAAAAAAGGAGATGACAAAATGGACAAAGCAAATTTCCCTGTTGAGTTTAATAACGAAATTGACGAGGTAAAGAAAAGCGAGAACGAGTACTACACCCTTGCAGTAGACCGACTTAGCAAACTGGCGGAAGGTCACAATGATATTTCGGGTGGGATGGTTAACTTTAAACAGCCTGCCAAAGAACACCAGACAGCCTATATAAACGAAGTGACGATTGTCGTTTATATGGGCTCAGAGCATATCGCAGCGACCGAAAAAGGTGAGCAGTTTCAATCCACACTGGATGGCGCTTTGGATGCTGTTGAACGGCAGGTTCATGAGCATCGCAAACAACAGCGAAACTACTAAACCAACCCGTGGAACGCTTTCAAAATCAATCAATACAAGCGGTTATGATGATTGCCAAAAAGAGCGCAGCCATGAACGAACATCAACCAAAGGAGTATCACGATGACTGCTGAACCGAATAAACCCGAATCCGAAAACCCCGAAACTGTTTCACCCGCCCCCGCATCGGAACAACCTACGCTCGAATTAGAACATACAAAGACAGAATCTTTCCCTGTTCAGGCGGAAAAGCCCCAAAAAATGGAGCGTTTCCAACATATCTTGCGCCTTGCATTGATTGGGCTGGTGGCAGTTGTTGCCGTCTTTCTAGCAGGTTTCCTGACCGACCACTTTGCGCGCTATAGCCCCATGAAAGCCGAGTTGACCGAGAACCTGACGCAAACGCAAGACGAACTCAGCCAAACGAAACAGTCCATTGCAGACTTGAAAAGCCAGGTGGATGACCTGTCTGCGCAACTTGCAGCGGCAAATGACCGCATTTCGGCGCTCGAACAGGACAAAGAGAATTTGCAGGCAGACTTGGATTCCGCCAATCTGCATATCGAATTACTCAGAACACTTGTCGAACTCAAGACTGCCCATATCGAACTCCAAAACGATAACCTTTCAGGGGCAAAAGTTGCTTTGTCGGGCACAGCCGCTCGTTTGGAAACTTTGAAACCATTGGTAGAAACGGTTGACGCCAACTTGGCGGCGAGCATGCAGACACGTCTCAATCTGATATTGGATAGCATGGATACCAACTCGCCCACCGCGCAGGCAGACCTTGGATTGTTGGCTAAAAATCTACAGTCTGTGGAAACCTTGCTGTTTGTCAAGAAATAAAGCCGTTGGGCGCTCAATCGGCGCTATAACTATTGTCGATGATTATCGACAACGTACAAAAATTCGGTACGGTTCAGAAAAGCCCAGTTTGTGGCAAAAACACCTTTACAATTTGTGGCAGATTTGCGCCCCATATATGGCAACAAAACGCCTGTTACGCTGAAATACGCCACATTTAAGGCTTTGTGCAGGAATATTTGTCATAAAAATTGTAAAGCAGATTCTTACTCAATGTGAACCGTGCCAAAAATTCTATTTCAAGCCTTGGATGCTGTTGAACGGCAGGTACATGAACGTCGTAAACAACAGCGAAACTATTAAACCCGGGTGATTGATATCGTTATGAAAGGAGTATGGCTATGAATGATGATCAACTCTGGGAGTTTACTTGTACAACATGCGGCGGTCACAAATTAAACGTTTACCGCGTTTGGAAAATCCTGGCGGGACCTGAAAGTGAAACCTGGCAGGAATGGGGAGCGCTTGAAGTGGACCATACGTGGGTCTTTAAATTCAAGGAAAAAGATGAGAAAGATAAAGACGATAAAGTCGAGCGGGGTGACTTCGGTGAGTTCGCAGAAGACAACTCTTCTTCCAAACCGGAAGATTACGAAATTTTTGAGTCAGAAGATAACCCGGGCAACGATAAGTTTTACGTGAATTGCGCAAGTTGTGACCGCGAGATCGAATTCGGCTGGGCCGAATCCAACCGGCGCGCGGGCATATTTCCTGTCGAATGTTCCGACTTCATTCCCGGAAAATATTGGCCGGAGCCAAGATATTTGGATTCCTGGCAAAAGAAAGGTTGGCTCCAAAAAGGAGTAGAACCATCATGACCACTTCTGAAAATAAAATTGTAGATGAAATACATGGCTGCATCGTGTGTGCCAAATTATTCAATATTCTTGTTGTGTATACCCCGGAAGGTAAATTGCTGGATTGCACCGTGACCAGTCCCGGCGGCCACATCGTTTCGGATGAAAACCGACCGCTTGTTGCCTGCGATACCCACACGGAAGAGGAAATTAAGTTTGCTCATCAGAGATGGCAATCCACAAAAAGCAAAGCATCCAACGATGAACAAGAAGATGAATAAAACGGTGTCCCATGGACTTTAAGGATTATTACGAAATATTAGGCGTAGCGCCAACTGCTGACAAGAAGGTGATCCAGCAGACCTTCCGTCAATTGGCGCGCAAGCATCACCCGGATGTGAACCCGGGCAATAAAGACGCAGAAGAAAAATTCAAGACGATCAATGAGGCGTACCAGGTTCTATCGGACGCGAAACAGCGCAAGAAGTACGATCAGTTGCGGGCGCAATACCAGCAATGGCAGCAGACGGGCGGTCAGCAACGCCAGGATTTCGACTGGCAAAACTGGTCAGCCCAACCTGATGCTGGGACGCGGACCCAATATGCCAATGCCGAAGACCTGGAAGACCTCTTTGGAAGCGCATCGCCATATTCTGACTTCTTCTCCAATATCTTTGGACAGGCGCGCAAGAGTGGTAACGGTCGAACTACTTCACCCAGTCCGCGCCGTGGACGGGATGTCGAATACGAAGTTGACCTGAGTCTGGAAGAAGCTTTCCGTGGCGCAGAGCGCTCATTGGAAATCGATGGGCACAAAATCCAGGCAAGTATTCCTCTAGGTGTACGCACCGGAACGCGGGTTCGCCTGGCTGGTCGAGGCGAGCCGGGACAGAAAGGCGGCGCGGCTGGAGATCTGTATTTAATCATCAAGGTTCTGCCCAATGACATTTTTGAACGCGATGGTGATGATTTGCATTTTGATGCTTCGGTTGATATCTTCACCGCAATTGCTGGCGGTGAAATTCGCATCCCCG
The DNA here is from genome assembly GCA_964511765.1 of uncultured Anaerolinea sp. Taxonomy (GTDB): domain Bacteria; phylum Chloroflexota; class Anaerolineae; order Anaerolineales; family Villigracilaceae; genus Villigracilis. The sequence continues at coordinate 9,989 of CAZEGE010000003.1, read as the reverse complement.
CCCTGGAACGCCCGCTGACTCTGACGATTCCGCCTCGCACCAATGCCAGCCAAACTTTTCGAATACGCGGAAAAGGCATGCCTTATCTGCGCGAACCAAGCAAACGCGGCGATATGTTTGCCCGCGTCAAATTGGTTCTGCCTGACTCATTGACCGAACAGGAAGTTAACGGTATTCGCGTGTTGGCTTCTGCCCGTCAAAAACGCGTTGAACCAAATGAGGCAAAGTTATGATTCCCGAAAACCCCCCTTCAAAAAAATATTGGTACAGCCCATACGAAGGTTATGAATCGCGCAGTCAACGTCGTCTAAAGAATGATATCGGCGTTGACGAGGCGACCGCTGAAACGATCTTACGCTTGCGCAAACAAGTGCTTGAGTTACAGGCTCATGTTCGTCAGTTGGAAACCGAACTGGAAGCCCAGTTTGAAAGCAAACAGGCGCGTCTGGCTCGTTACCGCGAAGTCTATTACGAAGCCATCTGGATAGAACTGGAAATTCAGGAATGAGAACAGCCTGTCGGTTATTATAAGGAGAAATCCATGCGTCAATCCGTACTCACTGAACAGCAAGCCCAATTCCTGCGTGACGAGAAAGAAACCCTGGCCGGGATGCAACTCGCGCTGGTCAAACTGGACATGCCGCGCGAAGCCTTGGACAACCTGCAGAAAGCCATCCTGCAGCTGGACGAACTTTTCCTGATCGTTATCGCCGGCGAGTTCAACGCTGGCAAGAGCGCCCTAATCAACGCCCTGCTTGGACAAAAAGTTTTGGCCGAAGGCGCCACGCCCACCACGTCGCGCATCACCCTGGTCAAGTGGGGCGAACAGGTCGCCGAACAAGTAGTCGACGAAAACTTTGCCGTCTATACCTACCCCCTGCCGCTCCTAAAAGAATTGAACATTGTTGACACGCCGGGTACGAATGCAATCATCCGCCATCACGAACGATTGACGGACGAGTTCGTTCCGCGGAGTGACCTGGTCCTGTTCGTCACATCTGCCGACCATCCCCTGACTGAGAGCGAGCGACAATTCCTTGAACGCATTCTCACATGGGGCAAGAAAGTCGTCTTTGTACTGAACAAGGTGGATATCTTCGAAGACGACTCTGCCATGCAAGAAGTTCGCGGCTTCATCCTGAAACATACCGCCACAATACTCGGTGATCAACCCGAACTGTATCCTGTTTCCGCTAAATTGGCTCAACGCGCCCAATCTGAACTGGACCCCGAAGTATGTGCGCGACTACGCAGCGCCAGCCGCCTCGATGATCTGGAGCAGTTCATCAGCGCCACCCTCGACGACACGGCACGATTACAACTCAAATTCAATAACCCACTGGGCGTAGCCGAGCACCTAATCATCCAAGCCGGGCAGAGCTTGTCCGCCCAGTCTGAAGACCTGAATGAAGACAAATTGACCGCCGCCTCGTTAGAAACTGTCATCACGGAGTACGAGCGTGAACTGCACAGCGAACTTCCCCCACGACTGGCTGAAGTTGAGAATATTTTGCACCGTCTCGAACAGCGCGGGCTCGACTTCTTCGACAGTACCCTGCGTCTGACCAATGTCCAAAACCTGGTACGCGGCGACAAGGTACGGGCCGAGTTCGAAAAGCAGGTCTTGGCCGATGTTCCGCAGCAGATCGAGGATCAGGTCCAACGTTTGATCGACTGGCTGGTGCAGAAAGACCTGCACGAATGGCAGCAAGTCATGAGCTACCTGCAACGCCGACGGGCACAGAACCTTGACCATATGGTTGGCGAAAGCTACGGTCCGCGTGAGACCCGCCGTAGAGAATTAATCGACACTGTCGGTAAAACCGTCCAAACCATTGTGGAGAGTTACGACCGCAACAAAGAAGCCAGTGAACTGGCTGTCAGCGTCGAAGCCGCAGTGGCTCAGACTGCCCTTCTGGAAGTTGGCGCTGTGGGTCTGGGTGCGCTGATATCCATAGCCGTGCTCTCTTCGACCATGGATATCACTGGCATCCTGGCTGCCAGCACTCTTGCCATCCTGGGTTTTTTCGTGATCCCATTCAAACGCAAACAAGCCAAAGACAACTTCAAAGAGAAGATGCTCCTCCTGCGCACAAAACTCCTCGGTGCTCTGACAATACAATTCAACAACGAAAGAGAAAGCGTCCTCGCCCGCCTGAAAGACGGCATCGCCCCCTATACCCGCTACGTTCTCAATGAGCGTGAGCGCATCGACAAGTCCGAGAACACCCTGGCTGGATTGCGGCAAAGTCTCTCAGCATTGCGAGCGCGCAGTCAGGGATTAACGGAGAAATAACACCACTTTTGCGATGGTGGTCGCCAATTCACAGAGTTCCCGCAAGAGTGGCGGGATAATAATGCTTTGCGAAGCCTGCCGGCCCCATATTTTATGGAGAGTTCCATGAACCTCGAAAAGTACACCCAAAAATCCCAGGAGGCCTTGCTAGCGGCCCAGCGCCTGGCACAGGATAGCCAACATCAAGTCGTTGAACCGATTCATTTGCTGCTGGCGCTCGTTCAACAACAGGATGGGATCGTGCGGGCGATCATCACCAAGGCGTCCGGCGGGACACAGGCCATCCAGCAGGAACTGAGCAATGAGCTTGATAAAAGGCCAAAGGTTCAGGGCGCTAACCTGGATGTTAGCCTATCGAGCCAAACGGGGGAAGTTCTTGCCTCCGCTGAACGTTATGCCAAAGGTATGCAAGATGATTATGTTTCCACCGAGCACTTGCTGTTAGGTCTGGCAGATAGCAGTGAAAGCAAACGCTTGGTTCAATTTGGTCTGACCAAGGATGCGATTTTGTCTGCCTTGAAACAGGTGCGCGGTTCCCAACGCGTCACTTCGCAGAATCCCGAGGGCACTTTCCAATCGCTGGAAAAATACGGAAGAGACTTGACCGCCATGGCGCGTCAGGGAAAACTTGACCCGGTGATTGGACGCGATGAAGAAATTCGACGCACGATTCAAATCCTATCCCGTCGTACAAAAAATAATCCAGCCTTGATCGGCGAACCGGGCGTTGGCAAAACAGCCATTGTCGAAGGACTGGCACAACGGATTATCAACGGGGATGTCCCAGAGGGGCTCAAGCACAAACGCCTTGTCCAGTTGGATATGGGCGCACTGGTGGCAGGTGCAAAATATCGCGGCGAGTTCGAAGAACGCTTGAAAGCCGTATTGAAAGAGATCACGGAGTCTGAAGGGGAGATCATTCTGTTTCTGGATGAAATGCACACGGTCGTCGGTGCGGGAGCGGCCGAAGGCGCCATGGACGCCAGTAACATGCTGAAGCCCATGCTGGCGCGCGGCGAACTGCACCTGATCGGCGCGACTACGCTTGACGAATATCACAAACATATCGAGAAAGATCCCGCCTTGGAGCGCCGTTTCCAGCCGTTGGTGGTGGAAGAGCCATCCGTCGAGGACACGGTTAGCATCCTGCGCGGACTCAAGGAACGCTACGAAATTCACCACGGTGTGCGGATTACCGATGCCGCAGTACTGGCTGCCGCGACGCTTTCACAGCGTTACATCAGCGACCGCTTCCTGCCCGATAAAGCCATTGACCTGATCGACGAGGCTGCCGCGCGGCTACGCACCGAGATCGATTCCAAGCCGCAGGCGCTGGACGAAGTTGACCGACAGGTAATGCAGTTGGAGATCGAACGTCAGGCGCTCAAAAAGGAGAAGGACAAAGCCTCAAAAGAGCGGCTTGGGAATATCGAAAAAGAGTTGGCGAACCTGAAGGAAAAGTCACACGAACTCCAGGCGCGCTGGCAGACCGAGAAACAAGCCATCGCTGAATTGCGTACAACCAAAGAGAAGATCGAAGGAACACGTCAGGATATTGAACGCTCCGAACGGCTATCGGATTTGGAAAAGGTCGCCCGCCTGCGCTATGGGACTCTGCCGGAGTTGGAAAAGAAAATGGCGGATGAGGAACGCCGCATGAAAGAGTTACAGGCTCAGGGCGGCGCACTGCTCAAAGAGGAAGTGGACGCCGAGGAGATCGCCCAGATCGTTTCGCGCTGGACCCATATCCCGGTTGCGAAACTCCTCGAAGGCGAGACTCAGAAACTCCTGCACATGGAAGATCGTCTGCGTGAAAGAGTGGTCGGGCAAGAGGACGCCCTGAAAGCCGTCTCAAATGCTCTGCGCCGCGCACGGGCTGGTCTGCAAGATTCGAATCGTCCGCTGGGTTCATTTATTTTTCTGGGACCCACTGGCGTGGGTAAGACCGAACTGGCGCGTGCATTGGCTGAGTTCATGTTCGACGATGAACACGCCATGATCCGCATTGATATGAGCGAATATCAGGAGAAACACACCGTTAGCCGTTTGATCGGAGCGCCGCCCGGATATGTCGGCTACGAGGAAGGCGGGCAGTTGACCGAATTGGTTCGCCGCCGTCCATACAGCGTGGTGCTATTCGATGAAATCGAGAAGGCCCACGCGGATGTATTCAATGTGTTGTTGCAATTGCTGGATGATGGCCGCCTAACGGACGGTCAGGGGCGCACGGTGGATTTTCGCAACACGCTGGTGATCATGACCTCCAATCTGGGCGGTGAGTTGTGGATGGGTGGAAGAGAAGTCAACATCATGCGCGATGCGATCACGCATGTCCTGCAGGAACATTTCCGCCCCGAGTTTCTTAACCGCATTGACGAGATCATCATCTTTCATGCGCTCAGCCGCGAGGACCTGGTACATGTGGTGGAGATCCAACTGCGGCATGTTTCCGCGCTGCTGGCGGAGCGCGGCTATCGGCTGGTCATCAGCCCAGAGGCGCGCGCTTATCTGGCTGAGGTCGGCTATGATGCCGATTACGGCGCCCGGCCCCTCAAACGTGCCATCCAGCGCGAACTGCAAGATCCGCTGGCGGTTAAAATATTAAGTGGCGAGTTCCATGAAGGCGAGACCATCCACATAGAAAGTAGAAAAGGAAAGCTGGAATTCACGGCGCTGGCGCCGGATAAACTCGCGATTGCATAACATCTTACTCCAAGTGTCGGAGATAAACACTCTCTATTCGCAGGATATGAAACATGACTCTATTTGATGATATTCTCGCACAATTCCCTCCCGATGTCCAAGCGACAGTGCGCAAGATCTGGGAGGCGTTGGGGCCTAATGAAAAGGCCAGTTTCCAGTCGCTACTAATTGGTTTTCCATCAGATACGAATTTGGTAAAACTGCTGGTCAAGTTATCCACCGCCCAGATCCGGCAAGCCTTCGGCAGCAAACACCGGGTCGTCATCGTCGGCCCGACCAATGTTGGCAAATCCACACTGTACAATCAATGGATCCAAAATAAACGCGATCAAGCTGCGGTAAGTCTCCCTTGCCGGGCACTACCACGGAAAATCAACAGGCTGATGCGGCCCTGTTTACCGTGGTTGATACACCCGGTGCGGACGCAGTGGGGCGTGTGGGCGACCAGGAAAAAGACCTGGCCCTGTCGGCATCCGCGCAGGCCGATTTTCTGGTGCTGGTTTTCGACGCCATCTAGGGGATTAAAAAGACCGAGCAGGAATTGTTCAACGAGCTGTCTGCTCTGAAAAAGCCTTTCGTGGTGGTGCTTAACAAGATCGACCTGGTACCACGCAAAGACCTGCAAGGTGTCATTTCGAATGCTGCACTGAACCTAGGCCTGGAGCCCGATCAAATCGTTCCAATCGTCGCCAAAGACGGCAAGAACCTCGGCAAAGTATTGTTGGCGGTGGTAGCCACCGAACCTGAGATGATCGCCGCCTTGGGACAGGCATTGCCGGAATACCGCTGGCAACTCGCCTGGCAAACCATCGTCAGGTCGGCCTCGATTTCGGCGGCCATCGCGTTGGCGCCGCTGCCGGTCATCGATTTTGTCCCGCTGGTGGTCACTCAGTCGATCATGGTGGTCAGTATCGCCCGCATTTATAACTACAAGATCACACCAAAGCGCGCCTCCGAACTGGTCGCCACCTTTGGCCTAGGCTTTCTGGGACGGACTCTCTTCCAGGAGCTGAGCAAGCTGGGTGGGCTGCCAGGCTGGCTGCTGAGTGCGGCGATTGCTTCCTCCACAACCGTAGTTATGGGGTACGCGGCCGTGCGCTGGTTCGAAAAAGGCGAGAAGCTTTCAGCTGAAGCGCTCAAAAAGCTCACCCAGGGGATGACCACTTACTTGTTGGATACCCTCAAAAGTCTCGGAAAACGCAAGCCGGGTCAAAAAGGAATAAGAGAGCGTATCACCCATTCACTGGAAAGCTCGCCACTGGCCGAAAGCCGCTCAGCGTTCGACAGTGAAGCGGGTGAATAAAATATCATTCGTAATTGTTCCGCCAAAGTAGAAAATGCCCCGAATAATGGGTGTGCACGCACACCCATTATTCGGGGCATTTATTCATCAGCCTGAGTAGTTACTATCACTCAGTGAATATCCCTGCGAAGTTTGGGTTCTCCCCCAAGTGGCCTAGTTAAATACTCCCCCGGTCGCAGGATGCGACCGGGGAGTATTCGTTATACGATGAGGCAGATAGTAAATCACTCTAAAGGAGAAATCTCATGCTGACCTGGGTCATTGTAATCCTACTTGTACTCTGGCTGCTCGGATATTTCGGCCCGAATTTATTCTCTGGCTTTCCGAAGACCGGTAACGTTGTCCATACACTGCTCGTGATTGTCGTCATTCTCGTCGTTTTGAAGCTCTTGGGGGTCGTTTAACCCCGGCCCTTCTTTGAGAACAACAGAGGCAGCCCAAACAGGCCGCCTCTGCACAGACAATACAAGATTGCAGACTCCCATTGATTTTCACCATCGTGATCGTGTTACTTGTATTGTTTGTGTTTGGCACCTTGCGCTAAAACCAACAACTTAACCATAGCGGCCGACCCATCCGGAATCCATTGGCAATCCCCAAGCCGCAGTCAGATTGAAATACCAAAATTGAAACTCGCTTTATCCCCCAAGTGGCGGAGACAAATACTCCCCGGTTGATGGATGTAGCCGGGGAGTGCGTACTCTATAATGAGAAAGAGCAAGGAAATATCACACCCTGACACATAATCCAAACTATCAAAAGGAGTCCTACCATGTCTGTTGCAAAAGTAACTGAAATCATCTCATCTTCCACAAAAAGTTTTGATGATGCGATAAAGATAGGTGTCGCGCGCGCTCATAAAACACTCAAGAACCTCAAGTCCGCATGGGTCCAGGATCAGCAGATCAAACTGGATGATAAGGGACAGATCACGGAATACCGCGTCCAGCTGAAGATTACATTCCTTCTCGAAGAGTAACCAGGAACAATTCCCGTTGGATATCCTGCATGTAAGTGACATGCATGGGTATCTCTGCCATTCAACCAGGAGAAAAAATGATTAACTTCCTTATATGGATCATCGCAGGGGCTTTGATCGGATGGGTAGCCAGCCTCATCATGCGGACAAATAGCCGCCAGGGCCTGATCGCCGATATTATTGTCGGCATCGTGGGCGCATTTGTGGGAGGCTTCATTCTAAGCCCACTTTTCAATGTCAGCACAATCAATCAGGGCAACTTTAGCCTTCCCGCCTTGTTGGTATCCCTGGGAGGCGCCGTCATCCTGCTGGCAATTTCCAAGTTATTTCGCAATGTCGGCGGATTCGTGGTGATCCTCCTCATCATACTGATCATCATAATATACTTCAACTGCTGGCCTATGGGATCCCCATCTGGACTTTGCACCAGTATTAGAGCATTGCCGTTCCTGCAGTTCCTGCAATAACCCTGCCTTCCCCAAGTGGCGGAGAAGAACACTCCCCGGTCGATGGATGTGGCTGGGGAGTGTTTGTTGTACGCTGTATCCATACGGATTATCTCACCCACCGAATTGGGATCAATTAGGCTGTTGGTGGCTTCCCAAAGGTTGCCTCAGCAAAAAGGATTTACGATGAAACATAAACAACGACTTGGTAAAAAGTTTCATGCGATTTTCGTGCTGCTGTTGGCAACATTTATCATTGCGGCATGCGGCAGCGGCGCATTTGTGGTCCCGGTAAACGATGGGATACTCACTATCTGTCATGCCACCGGCGACCCCGCCACTCCGTACGATCAGATCACGCTTGACTTTAATGGATTGGCCACACATGCCGATCACGCGGATGACCTCGTTCCGGCTCCCGCAAGTGGCTGTCCCTCAGTGGTACAAACGGGATATAACGATGGGAAGCTTACCATCTGTCATGCAACGGGCAGTTTGACCAACCCATACAATGAAATCACGATCGATTTCAACGGGCTGAACGGGCATAGCAAGCATGAGGGTGATGTGATCCCGGCTCCCGACGGCGGGTGTCCTTCTGTGACGGTAACACCTGCGATTAGTGCAACACCGACCACGACTGCAACCCCTACGCAAATCCTAACACCAGGAGAGACTGGCAAGATCACGATCTGTCATGCCACCGGTAGTAAAAAGAATCCTTTTGTCATGATCACGATCAGTGTGAATGGGTTGAACGGCCACGACAAACACCAAGGCGATATAATCCCGGCGCCTGCAGGTGGCTGCCCTAAATAGCCCTGTTTGCTCAATCTGGCGATGAAAAGAACGGCGGACACGTGGTCTGCCGTTTTCTTTCTCTCCTCCCTGCCTGGGACCAAACATATACCCTGAGTAACAGCACTGTCCCCAAAACCTCCCCCAAGTGGCGGAGACGAATACTCCCCAGACGCAGGATGTGTCTGGGGAGTATTCGTTATAAGCTAAATGTATGACCCGCATATATTTAGCCGATGCCAAACCTGAAGAACGCTCTGCCCTTCGCCTGCTGATCCTTGATATGAATATGGAAGTAGTTGGCGAAGCAGCCGATTGGTTCACCACACTAATTGAAGTGCCAGCCAACCGCATAGATATATTGTTGGTGGATTGGGATTTACTCCCAAATAATGAGCCCAATGCAGCTCTTGATGGACTTCGAAAAGCCTGCCCGGCTGCGCTGGTTGTTGTCCTCATCAGCCATCTGGATGCTCGTACACAAGCCGCACTTTCGGCTGGCGCCGATGCATTTATCAGTAAGGATGAGATGCCTGACCGTGTGGCAGAACGTTTGCGTGCTGTTGCCGCGAACATTCGTACTGTAGTTTGACCCATCTGGCTGAATGAGAAATTGAAATCCGGCGAATCAAAGCTGTCCCGAGCGCCGGCGCAAACTGAGACAGCGTTTATAAATGATCCCAAGGAGGATCCCATGAACAAAGATGTATTAGAAGGCCAGTGGAAACAAATCCGAGGCGAAGCCAAAGCGTGGTGGGGAAAACTCACCGACGACGACCTGGAGCGGGCTGCTGGAAAGTTCGAAGTCCTGGCCGGCATGCTTCAGGAAAAATATGGCTATACCCGCGAGGCTGCAGCGGACGAAATCGACAAGCGCGTGACGGAGTATGAGGCTAACCTGAAAAAGAAGACTGTACCCAGCTCGGCTAAATGAACGGGATTGAGTCACATCTCCTAAAAAGTTGAGGCTCCCAAAAACATATGGTATTCCAAATAGCTCAAACATTTACCTACAAAGGAAATAAGAATGAACATTCTTATATATCTTATCGTTGCAGCAGTAATCGGTTATGTGGCAACTGAAATCATGCATGACCGCTCGAACCTGTTGATCAATATCATCGTGGCCGTCGTGGGTGCTTTTATTGCTGGCTACTTCCTCAGCCCCATCTTTCACGTTGGGACGATCAATGATGCCCTCACCATCCCAACCATGCTGGTCACGCTGCTCGGATCCATCATCCTTCTGGCGGTGGTCAACCTCTTTCAAAGAGGGCGTCGCTAAGCCTGATCGTTCACGTACCATCTCATCCACAGGCCGGTTGCAGAGTTGAGTTATCGCTGTGCCGAACAACCGGCCTATATACCTTAGTGGGCATGGCCAGATTTAAGGCCATGCTCAGAAAGAAAGATAAAAATGCCAAACGAAAATAGAGTATCAGAAAGTAGAACGTCACAAAGCGA